>JAJAZK010000421.1 GCA_026785765.1 Rhodoferax sp.
GGCCGAAGCATTTGTGCCGCAAATGCTGAACTACGAGTCCGTCGGAGGCGTCAACTTCAAAAAGGGCTGTTACCCGGGGCAGGAAGTCGTCGCCCGCAGCCAGTTTCGGGGTACCTTGAAGCGGCGCGCCTTTCTGGTCGACGCCGAGGTCTCGATGGCGCCTGGGGACAGCCTGTTCGTACCCACCGACCCGGAACAAGCCTGTGCCACGATCGTGCAGGCGGCGCGCAATCCGCAGGGAGGTTATGCGGCGCTGGTGTCCGGGCAAACGAGCGCCATGCAAACCCCTGTCTTGCACCTGGGATCGGCCGAAGGGCCGGCGGTTCGCACCAGCAACGTGCCGTATCCCCTTCTCGAGGACATATAACCGCCTGTCGGGCTTTGGTTTTGGGCCGCGACAGGACGGGTCGCTCCAGACCCATAACCAGACAAATTGCTAAACCGGGGGCGGTGCTGCGCCAACCTTACGCGCCATGTCAATATGCTCTACGGCACCGTCCAGGTACGGCGCTGACGCAGTGCGAAACCCCAGGCGTTCATAGAAGCCCCGCGCTGCAACCAGCGAACTGACGACAACCGTCGAGGCTCCACGCTCTTGCGCCATTTTCATGAGCTTCTCGACCACGCTTCGGCCCAAGCCGGTGCCACGCATGGTTCGAATCACCGCGACGCGGCCGATTTGCCAAGCCCCTCGGTCGGCGCTGGAGATGTGACCTGTTGCCAGCGCCTGCCCCAAGCGGTTGGCAGCAAGCACGTGCCCGGCAGCACCGTCACCGGCATCCTGGTCCAACGCCGCGGTGATTTTCATCTCGTCCATCAGCACGGCCCGGCGCAAAGGACCAGCGGCAGCACCCAGTTCATTCCAGCTACCCTGGCGCCAATCCAGTACCGGCTCTCCCGCCTCGAAGGCAGTAAACAACGCGCGCAGGACTGCCGGTACCGGTCGTGCGGTCTGGGTCAGCGGGTCGGCAAACACATACAACAACTGGCAATCCACCAGCAACTTGCCGTCCCGGAAAATCCCCGCCAGAAAATCAAGCGATGAGTTGCCGATGCGCTGGTTTTTCACACCGACTTCGAGCATGTCGTCCAGGCGTGCCGAGCCGTGGTATTCCAGGGTCGATTTCTTCACATACAAATCGCCACCCAACTGGGCTGGAATCACTTCGTACGGTATGCCAATGGCGCGCCAGTACTCTGTGAACGCGGTGTCCACATAGGTCAGGTAGTGCGGATTGAAAACGATGCGCTGCAAGTCGATCTCGGCCCAGCGCACGCGCAGCCTGTGCAACATCCGAAAGTCGTTGCGATTGACGGTACCCATGCAGTGTTCCAGTTGGCGGTTTGGCGGCAGTTTGCGCGTTGGTCCGGCGCCTTGCTACAGTATGTGGCCCGTTCACCCACGACCTCCCACTATGGCTTTGATCCATTATCTGACACAGATCCAGTTCGAATTCGGAGCGGTGCGCTTGCTGGCGCAGGAGTGCGCACGCATCGGCATCACCCGGCCCCTGGTCGTGACCGACCACGGGGTGCGCGCGGCCGGTGTGCTGCAAAAGGCACTCGACGCAATGCCGCTACTGACACCAGCCATCTTTGACCAGACACCGTCAAATCCGACCGAAGCCGCTGTGCGTGCTGCAACTGCCCTTTTCAACGCCAACGCTTGCGACGGATTGATCGCCGTCGGCGGCGGATCGGTAATTGATTGCGCCAAAGGTGTCGCGATCGCGGTCCACCACGATGGCCCGCTCAAGAACTACGCCACGATCGAAGGGGGTTCCGCCCGCATCAGTGAGTTGTGTGTGCCCTTGATCGCGGTACCCACTACCAGCGGAACTGGCAGCGAGGTCGCACGGGGCGCCATCCTGATTTTGGACGACCGGCGCAAACTCGGCTTCCACTCTTGGCATCTGGTGCCCAAGGCGGCAATCTGTGACCCGGAGCTGACGCTGGGTCTTCCGCCAGGGTTGACGGCGGCCACCGGGATGGATGCGGTGGCGCATTGCATGGAGACCTTCATGTCCTGCGCCTTCAATCCGCCGGCCGATGGCATCGCGCTTGACGGTCTGGCACGCGCCTGGACCCATATCGAGCGCGCCACCAGGCACGGCGACGATCGCGAGGCGCGCATGAACCTGATGAGCGCGTCCATGCAGGGGGCGATGGCGTTTCAGAAAGGCTTGGGCTGCGTGCATTCGCTCAGCCATAGTCTGGGCGGCGTGGATCCGCGCCTCCACCATGGCACGCTCAACGCCATGTTCCTTCCGGCGGTCGTCGCCTTCAACGCCCCGACCGAATCGATCCGCAAAGAAAATCGCTTGCAGCGCATGGCGCACGCCATGGGCCTGCACAACGGCGCCGACATTGGCCTGGCCATCAAGGACATGAATGCGCGCCTCGGTTTGCCAAGCGGTCTGGCGGCAATGGGGGTATCCGCCGGACAATTTAACCAGATCATTGCCGGTGCCCTGGTCGACCATTGCCACAAGACCAACCCGCGCCTGGCAACTGCAGACGACTACCGCCAGATACTGGAAGCGGCCATGTAGGCACTTCGCCGGCGCGTCAACACAGCCGTCAGGCCCGCACCAGCCAGTCGGCGCGGCTGCGCTCACCGAGCACGATCAGTGCATTGAAATGGTCGTTGGATGCAATCCTGGCGCATGCGGCGTCGGCGGTTATTGCCCAACTCGCCATGTGGCGCTGCACCAGCCTGACTTCAGCCACTTCCGGCGGCGTATCCAGAAACCAGCATTCATCCAGCAGGCCGTCCAATTGCCACCCGTCGCTGCGGTGCAGCAGGTACAGGCCCTCGACAAAAATGACCTGCGCCGACGCTGGCACGGCCAGCGCATTTGGAATCGGATCACCGGCATTGTGTTCGAACCCGGGCCAGGCCAGCGCGGCAGTTGAGGCGAGCGTGTCGGGGCTGCGAAGAAGGCGCAGTTGCCGAGCCAGCGCGGCAGCGTCGAACGTCCAGGGCGCCCCGCGCCGTGCCAAGGCGGCATCCGGGTCAGGAAACCTCGCCAGGGCATGCCTGCTCAGGTGAAAACCGTCCACGCCGACCACGGAGGCGATCGGAGTAGCCAGGTTCCGGTTCAGTCCGTACGCCAACTGCGCGGCAAACACCGACTTGCCTGATCCTGGGACACCGGTCAAGCCGATCAGGCAGCGCTGCGGCGTTGCGTCCAGCAGTTGGCTGACATGCGCGCAGATGTCTTTCAGCAGGGGAGGCTCGCGGTCCCTCGCTTTGGGCAGCAGCGTCGCCCCGACATGGGTCGTGCGGTGGGTCCGCGCCAGTATCACCTGGCGCTGGCGTTCGGCAAAACCCTGCTTGCGGCTCTCACTCGTGGTGTCGAAACAGGCGGGGCAACTGACCCCCTCCCGGTATTTCGGCGACGCCTTTTGCGCCGCAGTTAGCGGCCGACGACAGGACCGGCACAGTTCGAGGTTTCCGGTGCGCAGGCCGTGTGCGACCGACACCCGCTCATCAAATACAAAACACTCGCCCTGCCATCGGCTTTCCGTCGGGGCTACCTCCTCCAGGTATTTCAGGATTCCACCACGCAGGTGGAATACCTGATCGAAGCCCTGCTGGCGCAGGTAGGCGGTGGACTTCTCACAGCGAATACCGCCCGTACAAAACATGGCCACCTTGGGCCGCTGGCCGGATCGGGTTGCGAGGCGCCCACCTGGGAGTGACTCTTGCGCCAGCCAGCCCGGTAGCTCCGAGAAGGTTCGGGTCTGGGGGTCAACCGCACCTTCGAAGCTGCCAATCGCCACTTCATAGTCGTTGCGTACGTCGACCACAACCACCTGCGGGTCGTCGATCAAACGGTTCCAGTCGCGCGGCTCGACATACTGACCCGCCATGGCGACGGGACTGATTCCCGCAACATGCATGCTGACGATCTCTGCTTTCAGGCGTACTTTGAGCCGCAAAAATGGCGCTGTGTCAGTCCAGGACTGTTTGTCCTCCAGGTTCGACAAACGCGGGTCCTGGCGTAACCAGGCCAGCACGGCGGCAACGCCATCCGGGGGGCCGGCGATGGTTCCATTGATCCCTTCGGCGGCCAGCAACAAGGTGCCTTTGACCTGGCCAAACGAACATACAGCCAGCAGTGGCGCTCGCAACTGTTCGTAGTCGGGCAGATCGACAAACTTATACAGCGCCGAGGTAAGGAACCGGGGTTTCGTTGGCATGCTTGAGATACTGGCCATCGTTGATTTTCGCTGCGGACCCAAAGCGCCGCAGCGGCGTGGATGTCAGGCCAACGCGACCATTGCGCAAGCCAACCCTTGCATCCGGCGCACGGCAACCGGGCTGGCGATCACCTTCAAGGCGCGCATGGGACGCATCACCGCCATCAACCCTGGTACGGGCTGGTCCAGTCAATCGGATCTTGCTGCAGCACCATGTCAATGTCCAGCCCCAGCACCTCACCGACCGGACCCGGAAAAGTCACCGCCATTTCGCGCTGGTTGAGTCCGGCATTCTTCGCTCTGGCGCGCCAGGCGGCCAAATGCAACACTCCCGCCAGTGGTTCGTAGGCCTCGTCTCGAAACGGTGCGTCCTGGTGCTCCAGGCCATCCACAATCGATTCCGGGAACAGCCACTTGCGCGCATACGCTGCGCTGACCTGGGCATAGCTGTAGCCGAACAGCTTGCGCTCTGCCTTGGCGCGGCGCCCGTCCAGCGCCGGCACATCCACGTCCACCGATGCGAGTTGCTCCGTCATTACCACCCGCATCACCAGTTCTCCGACAAAGTGAATCAGGCCGGCCGTGAATGCCGCTTGCTGGTTCTGGCGTACGACGCCGGCGAGTGACCGGGAGACTTTGGCCACATCCAGGCTGAAATCCCAATAGTGCTGCAAATTGATGCCGGGAACCGATTTGAGCGAAGCCGCCGCAGCTGCGGCCACCGCCATGGTTCGGACATGCTTTAGCCCAACCAGTGCGAGTGACTCCGGAACACTGTGCACGCGCTGCGACATTTTGAAGAAGCCGGAGTTCGAAAGCTGCAGCAGGCGCGTGGTAAGGGAGGGATCGGTGCTGATGAACTGGCTGATCTTCTTTAAGTCCGGCTCGTCGCTTTCGAGTTCGCTGAGCAGCTGCGCCACCACCTTGGGGATACTGGGCAGGACAAACTGCGAGGCAAGCAAAGCAGTCAGTTCCATGGGTCGTCGGTTACGTTCAGATGGTCATGCAAGAAACTGATTATCGTCGCGAGTCAACGGTAAGATTTTTCGCCGGCAGCCGACTCAGCGGGCAAAGACTATTGCCCATGCGGGACACAACCAGGTGGTGGGCTGATTTCATAGGAGCATGCAGTGTTCAAGAAAAGCTTGCTAGTGTTCGGCTTGGCCGCTGGATTCATGGGCCAGGCGCTGTCTGCCTCCCCGGCGCCGCTTTGTCGCGCCGAGGCGGGCGCGACTGTTACTCCGGTGCTGGAACTTTACACATCGGAGGGTTGCAGCTCCTGCCCACCCGCTGATCGCTGGTTGTCCGCACTGCGCACGCCGCAGCGCACGGCGGGCAATGCGGTCATCCAGGCCTTCCATGTCGGATATTGGGACTACATCGGATGGGTCGATCGATTTGCCAGCCCAATACACACGACCAGGCAACGGCAGATTGCCCAATGGAATGATCAGCGCTCGATTTATACGCCGCAGACGGTGCTGAATGGCAAAGACTGGCGCGGCTGGACGCGTGCCGGTGATGGTTTGCCCGCCAGTGCGGAACTGGCCCGCTTCGGTATCAGTCTGCGCCAGACCGGCGACGATCATTTTGAGGCGGCGGTCACAGCGCTGGATGGAGCCCCCGCTGCCTGGAACGCCTACTGGACCATCACCGAAAGCGGCCATAGTTCGCGCGTCAAGGCCGGCGAGAATGCCGGCGAACTTCTCCGACATGACCATGTCGTGCGCCAGTACACCGAGGCCGGGACATTCCGCACCGCCGTAGGCGCCCCGCAACGCGTGACGCTGCGTGCGATCGCACCTGCGGCTGGCCACCTGCGCAACGTCAACCTGGTGCTGTTTGACAACCGCAACGGCCGCACGCTGCAGGCCGTGACGGCCGCCTGTCCAGGCTGACCGCGGCGCCGCGAAAGTACGCGATGTAGGGGGAATTCTTACAAGACGATTAGCGAAACGGTGACTACGGAATGCTGGGGCGAACACTAGAGTCAAGACCAAGGACGCAGTATTTCATTGCCCCACAGACCTATTCCCACCCAAGCACCATGTTGACCCAACTCAAAAGCCCCGCCGTTTTGTCGACGTATCTGCCGCCTGCAACGGCGCCTTTTGAATCTTCCAAGCGTACCGGGCGACCGGTTCGGGAAGAGCGCCTGGCGTTCTCGGTGCGCCTGGTTCGCAACGACGGCGACCTGGCTAAAGCCGTCCAAGTGCGCCATGCAGCGTATGCACGCCACATGCCTGAATTTGCGGAAAAGCTGCGTGCCGCCGAATCGATTGACTCGGAGCCGGGTGTGGCAGTGTTGCTTGCAGAGTCCAAGCTCGATGGAGCGGCACTGGGCACTTTGCGTATTCAGAGCAATGCGAACATGCCGCTGAAGGTCGAACAATCGGTGACACTGCCGCGCTGGATGCGCGACCGTCCGCTGGTAGAGGTGAGCCGGTTGGGAATCGTGGGTGGTTCGATCGGGCGGCTGGTCAAGATGATGCTTGTCAAAGCCGCGTTCCAATATTGCGAACAGGATGGTATCGACTGGGTGATCGTGGCGGCGCGCGCTCCGCTGGACCGCCAGTACGACCAGCTGTTGTTTGAAGACCTGTACCCTGCGCAGGGTTTCATCCCCATGCGCCACGGCAACAACATTCCGCATCGTGTTCTGGGCTTCGAGATCGAGACTGGCGAGCAACGCTGGACCGAAGCCAACCATCCGCTGCTCGATTTCTTCACCGTCATTCACCATCCCGACATCGATGTGCGTACGTCCTCAGAAATGAACTTGGGCGGCCTGTTCCCGGCTCCAGACCTGTTGCGACCGACACGGTCGTTAATCCCGACAACTGTCTGAAGGGCGCAACGAACTGGTATTGCGCCGCCCGCGTGGCGGTCTCCCCTCCAGCGAAAAGGTTGACTCGAAAGTCACTCGGGGTAGACTGGTAGCGCTTCGGATGTCCATCCGACGATGGCAAGGATGCATGGCTGACCAGGCGCTGACAAAAAGGGTATCACCGGCTTTGCGCTTGCGCGCGGCATTGGAGCGTTTGCTCTGGGTGCTGTCGATCTATTGCGTCCCGATCGCAATTGGCCTGGTATCGATTGCTGCGCTGCTGACCTGGGAAGACCAATACGCCGGCAGCGGCGGCAAGGCACTGCCGTTGCAGGTATTGGTCGCCGATAGTGGCGCACTGTCGCCGCAAGACATCCTCCCGCGACTGGAAGCCCTGGCGCCAGTCCCCTATTTCGAGACGCGTCTCTCCGAAGCCCCGATCTGGTTTACTTTCTCGGCGTCGCGCCCGACCGGGGAAGACCGGATGGTGGAGTTTCCATCGCGCCATGCAACCGAGGTGGCATGCTGGGACCGCGCCACGTTTCAAAAGCTTGGCGCATCGTCGCGCTCCGAATCCTCGGGTTCGATGGCGCCGTCCAAGGCCGGTTTCACCTTGCACCTGGAACAGGGCAGCGCCTCCATCCTGTGCCGTGCCGCGTTCGTCGGTCCAGCGCGGCTCACCGCGGCCAGCTGGTCGGTCGACGATCTGACCCGGTCGGTCATCGAATTCCACCGCAAGTCTGGCCTGTTGGATGGCGGATTGATCGTACTTGCCGTGTTCGTGCTGATGACAGCACTGATCAATCGGCAAATCCTGTATGTCCTGTTTGCCGCCTGGCTCGTGATGACACTGCGCATGGGCGCCATCACTGCGGGTTGGGATATCCAATGGCTCGGCAGGATGGTTCCGCCAGATTGGCTTTCCCAAAGCCGCTCGGTGACGGTTGCGATCTACGCCTTGCTGATGATCACGCTGTACCGCAAACTGTTTGAAGACGATCTGGCCAAAACCCGCTTCGACGCCCCGCTGCGAGTGGCCCAATGGCTGTGCCTGCCATTCCTGCTGGCCTCGATGTTCCTTTCCTACCGGTTCTGGCTGCCGATGATGTGGGCCGTCACCGGTACCAGCCTGGTGTTGATGGCGATCAGCCTGGGCAACATCCTGCTGCGCACCCGTTCCCGAGTCGCCATGTGGTACGGCGCCTCGCTTGGCGTCACTTTTCTGTCTGCTCTGTCGGAGATTCTTGCCGCGGTATCGGGTATCAAGGAGTTTGCCGGTACGGCGAATTTTGTTACCGTGGCCTTGTCTTCAAGCCTGCTGGCTGCATTGGCGATTGCCGAACAGTTGCGCCAGGAACACCAACAGCGCCTGCGCATCCAGGCCGAACTGGAGCACAACTTCACCGCGATGCCGATTGGCCTGTTCACGCTCAACCTGCAAGGGTGTTTTCTGAGCGCCAACCCGGCGTTGATGGAAATGCTTGGCAACCGTGTTCTGCAACCTGGAACCAGTGCCTGGCAGCAGTATTTTGATCAGGGCGCCTGGACGCAGCTGCACCACTTTGTCCATACCAGGGCGGCAGGTGAACTTGAATTGAGAAGTGCCAATGCGCGCAGCGACAGCGAGGCTCGCCGTTATCTGGTCAAGGCGACCCTGGCAAATGACCGCATCGAGGGCTCGCTGCAGGATGTCACGGAAAAATCGAAAGCCACGGAGGATTTGAATTTTCTTGCCTACAACGATCCGCTGACGAAAGTGCTCAACCGGCGCGGGATCGAAGACGCGTTCAACGACGCTGTAAAACACGCAGGGCAAGAAAAGCCCATGGCTCTGGCCTACCTCGACCTGGACCGGTTCAAGCTGATCAATGACCTGTACGGCCACAACGCGGGGGACGAGGTGCTGCAGCAAGTGTGCAGACGGGTGATGGAAGTGGTGTCCGGGAACATCCGCATCGGGCGCGTCGGTGGGGACGAATTCGTGATCGTATTGCCGGATACCAAGATGGCGCTGGCCACCCTGATCTGCCAGGGCATCGTACGCGGGGTTGGTGGCGCCCCTTTCCGCGTCGGCGAAAAAGCCTTCCATGTGCGCGGATCAATCGGATTGATCGAGGTCACCCCGGGCACCCGTATCAAGGACGCACTGTCGGCTGCGGACCGTGCCTGCCGCGAAGCCAAACAGGGACACCAGGACGGCCTCGTCGTGTACGACCGATCTGCGCCGGCATTCAAAGAACATGAAGCGGAATTGCAACTCGTCGAGCTGCTGTCAAGCAGTGCCGCAACAACCGGCCTGTACCTGGACATGCAGCCCATCATGTCGCTGCGTGCGCCTCACGATTCACTGAACTTCGAAGTCCTGCTGCGCATGCGTGATGCCGACGGGAAGCTGGTTCCCACAGACCGGCTGATATCTGCTGCAGAAAATTGCGGGTGCATGGGTGTGATAGACCGCTGGGTCCTGTCCACCACTCTGGCGTGGCTCAATACGAATGAGCTCCGGTTGCTCAATACCCGCTTTGTCTGCATGAACCTCAGTGGCGCCTCGCTGAATGACGAGAAGTTCATGCAGGCCGTGTTCGCCATGCTCGCCGCCAACGCCGACATCGCGCGCCACCTGTGCATCGAAATCACCGAGAGTGTCGCATTGCACGATCTGAACAATACGCGCCACTTCATTGACCGCGTGCGCAGCTTCGGGGCCAAGGTCGCGCTGGACGACTTCGGGGCCGGCTATACCTCGTTCTCCTATTTGAAGGAATTGCCCGCCGATCTGCTCAAAATCGACGGCAGCTTCATCGTCAACATGAACAGCCATCCGGCCAACATTGCGATTGTGGAGGCCATCGTCAACCTGGCCGGAAATCTGGGCATGCAGACCATTGCCGAGTGGGCCGAGGACACCGCAACGGTACAGACCCTGACCGAAATCGGCGTGGACTATGTACAGGGCTACATTGTGGCCCGTCCGCAGTCACCGGAGATGCTGTTGACGGCCGAGTCCTCGGCAAGTTTCATCCGCGACGAAAAATTGCTCAGCTTCACGCGTATTCTGGGCAAAACGGACGACATTCGGGCCCAGGTCGACCTGTTCGACGCATCGGTCGCGCGCCAGGTCCATTGAGCGGTTGCTCAGCAAGCATCGCGCAACGCCTCTCGCAACTGTGCGCCGATCTCCGGCCGGTCGGCAAACGGATCGGTCGGATTGCGTGCCTGCACGATGTCCTCAAGCCGGGTCTGCACCGAGCGGATCGCTTTCGGGTGGCTGTAGATGTAGAAGCGATTGGCCTCCACCGCGTCAAAAACCATCTGCGCCACATTGGCTGCCGATACCTTGCCGGAGCCAACGGCCTTGCTGCTCATGGCGCGACCGATCAACTGGCTCTTCGTCTGTGCAGCATTTCCCTCCTGAAATTCCGCAGGGCGGTTACGCTGGCTCTCGGTGATGCCGGTCGGGACGAAAAACGGGCACAAAACGCTGGCGCTGATCTGGTCGGTGACCAGGGCCAGATCCTGGTAGAGAGTCTCCGTCATGCTCACAACCGCGTGTTTGCTGACGTTGTAGACACCCATGTTGGGCGGATTGAGCAGGCCCGCCATACTGGCGGTGTTGACGATATGCCCCCGATAAGCCGGGTCGGACTGCGCCGCCCTCAGCATCATGGGCGTAAACACCCGCAAGCCGTGGGCGACGCCCATCAAGTTGACGCCGAGCACCCACTCCCAGTCCTTCACACTGGTCTCCCAGATCAGGCCACCGGAGCCGACCCCGGCATTGTTGAAGACCAAATGTGGTGCCCCGAACTGCTCCTGCACCGCCGCGCCGAGGGACTCCATCTCGGCCGCTCTGGAAACGTCAACGCGGCGCGCCAGTACCTGTGCGCCGACAGCGCGCAGTTCGGCACAGGCGCGATCCAGCGCGTCCTGCTGCACGTCCACTAGCACCAGGCGCATGCCCAGGCGCGCCCCGATCCGGGCGCATTCCAGACCGAAGCCCGAGCCGGCACCAGTCAGGACGGCGATTTTGTTATTGAAATCAGTGATCATTGATTGCTCCAGGGTTCAGGGTTGCCACACCATTTCCAGGTGATCGATTCCGTCCTCCAGGTAGCAACGATTCTGGTCGACGAAGCCGTGGCCCTCGTAAAAACCTTTCAGCCTCGCCTGCGCGCCAATCCGGATCACCTGGGCGCCCCAGCGCTGCCCAACCACAGACTTGGCGCGGCGCACCAGCGCATGGCCGAGTTTGCTTCCGCGCACCGCCGCATGGGTGGTAATGCGACCGATACTGGCTTCTGGAAAAACCACGCCCGGACCAAAACAGCGTGCGTAAGCAACCAGCCGGCCATCAGCGAACGCCGTCACATGCACCGCCTGATGGTCCAGGCCGTCCATGTCATGGAACAGGCAGGCTTGTTCAACCACGAATACCGCACTGCGCAACTGCAATATGGCATACAACTCCCTTGGATGCAGTGCATCCAGCAGACAGTCTTTCCAGGCGATGCAAACGCCGTCCTTCATATAGCCGCCGCAGTCCCCTTGCGCCGGACGTAACGAAAGGTTCCGGTGGCATGGGCGCACAGCTGGCCGTGCGAATCCACAATGCTGGCCTCGGCAAACGCCAACGTCTCGGTGCGGTGCAACAAGCGCCCGCGCGCCGTCAGTTTGCCCTTTGCTGGCCGCATGAACGTGGTCTTCATCTCTACCGTCACGATGCTGACGTCTTTGTGCTCTCCGCGTGCCGCACGCGCCATGCTCACATCGAGCAGCGTCATGCAGGCGCCGCCATGGGTCATGCCGAGGGAGTTGAGATGTTCGGCGCGCGCCTCGTACACAATCTCGGCGCCTTGGGCATCCCACTGGCGCAACTCGAAGCCAAGGTGGGTGATGAACGGTACTTGAACCCCCCAGTCCAGGGGCTCGGCCGGCTCAACCACCGGTCACGATCGACACACCGCCGTCGACCGCCAGCCATTGGCCGGTGATGTGTTTGCCTGCGTCGGATGCGTACAGCAAGGTAATGCCCTTGAGGTCTTCGTCGTCGCCCAAGCGCAAAAGTGGCGCGTGTGCCGCCAGCGTCTCTTCACCGAGCGCCTTGAGTGTGCCGGCAGTCATTCGGCTGGGGAAAAAACCCGGACAAATTGCGTTCACGGTGATGTTGTACTTGCCCCACTCTGCTGCCAGGGCACGCGTGAAATTGACCACCGCTCCCTTGGAGGTGTTGTAGGCGATCATCTGCATTTCGGGCGGGTTGCCACCGAGTCCGGCAATGGAGGCCAGGTTGATGACACGGCCGGACCGCTGCGCAATCATGCAGCTTTTCGCGACCTGCTGGCTCAGGATGAAATAACCCCGGATATTGAGGTTCATCACTTTGTCCCATGCCGACACCGGATGGTCCTCAGCCGGGGCGCCCCAGGTCGCACCGGCGTTGTTCACCAGAATGTCGATGCTTCCCATGCGTTGCAGGGTCTCTTGCGCCAAGCGACGGATATCCGACTCATCCGAGCAATCAGCCGCCGTCCAGCGCGCGTCAATGCCGCTATCCTGCAATTCGGCAACGGCTTGCTCCAGATCGGCAGCTTTGCGCGAGCTCAGCATGATGCGGGCTCCGGCCTCGCCCAGTGCATGCGCCATCTGCAAGCCCAGACCGCGCGAACCACCGGTCACCAGGGCGGTCTTGCCC
>JAJAZK010000422.1 GCA_026785765.1 Rhodoferax sp.
CACTACGTTGGTCGTTTCACAGAACTATCTGGCGTATGGCGCCGACGTGGTGCTCCACCATCCGGGCGGTAGTTTCCTGATGCGGGAAGTCAAACGCGTATGGTCGGTGTTTTTCTACTTGCCGCGTTTTGACGTCATCCACTACAACGCCGGGACCACAGTGGCCTGCGCCTACGGGTTCGCGTTTCCGGCGAGTGGCAATCGCAGTGCAGCATGGATTCTCCGATTTGTGTATGCGGCCTATTTGCGCGGTTTGCAAAGGATTGAGTTGGCACTGGTGTCCGCCCTGCGGAAAGTGGTTTTCGTGACCTACCAGGGCGATGATGCCCGCCAGGGCGACTACTGCCTGAAACACTTTGCGGTGAGTATTGCCGCGCAAGTCGAACCCGGGTACTACGACACTGCGTCCGACGCTTTCAAACGCAACAGCATTCGTTCTTTCGCATCGGTAGCCAACGGAGTTTTTGCGCTCAAGCCGGATCTGCTTCGCGTATTGCCGCCGCACGCCAGATTTGTCCCGTATTCGCTGTTTTTCATGCAAGACTGGATCCCACGCTATGACCAGGCTGAGGATCGGCCATTGCGGATTGTTCATGCGCCCAGCCATCGGCGGGTCAAGGGAACCGATCTGATTCTGGACGCCTGTGCGCGGCTCAAAAGCAAGGGTTATGAGTTTGAGCTACTGCTGGTTGAGGGCCTGAGCCACGCCGAAGCACGCAAGGTCTATGAATCAGCAGACGTATTGGTGGATCAGCTGTTCGCGGGCTGGTACGGTGGCCTGGCCGTGGAGCTCATGGCATTGGGCAAGCCGGTACTGGTCTATCTCAGGGAAGAGGATCTGGAGTTTCTGCCGTTGGAGATGCGAGCCGACTTGCCGTTCATCCGGGTCTATCCGGAGTCGGTGGAACAATCGCTGCTGATGGTTCTGGAAATGCCTCGTGCCCAACTCGTTGAGATAGCGAAAAGAGGTCGAGCCTATGTAGAGCGCTGGCACGACCCTTTGACGATCGCGGCCGACATGAAGCGCTGCTACGAGGCCGCCTTGTTGCGGCCGGCCGCGTAGGGATGCTCTGCATAACTCCCGCCATGCGCGTTCGAATCCAAAATGGAATGATTTGCACGCCAAGACCGTGCAGCGTGTGCCCGAGGCACACGCAAGCGGTTTGGTGGGCAAAGGGCCCGTTTTGGTTCGAACCCCTGTGGGGGCGTCGTTTTGCGCCTTGCGCCTCATCCCGCAAAACCCACGCCGCGCACGGCGCGAGTTTTGCAGAGCATCCCTGAATGTGTGGCGTTCTTGGCGCCTGGGCTGCGCGCGCGCCGTCCATCAGCCGACAAAGGGTCGATGACGCACTAGCGAAGCTGCGGCACCGCGGACCGAACGACCAGGGGGTCGTATTCGAGTCGGTCGGTGCCGGAGTGCTCGCGCTGGGCCACACGCGCCTGTCCATTATCGATTTGTCGCCTGGTGGGCATCAGCCGATGGATTCTGCTGATGGCCGCTTTTCGATTGTCTTTAACGGTGAGATCTATAACTACCGCGAACTTCGCACCGAACTACAGGCCCAAGGTGTTGGATTTCGCTCGGAGTCGGATACCGAAGTGCTGATTGCGGCTTGGCAGCATTGGGGCGAGGCCTGCCTCCCGCGGCTGTCGGGCATGTTTGCGTTTGCGATTTTCGACCGTTGGCAGAAAACCCTTGTGTGTATTCGCGACGCGTTCGGCATCAAACCGTTTTTCTATGTGACGCAACCCGGCAGCTTCCTGTTTGCTTCGGAAATGTCGGCGCTCAATTCGCTCATTGGAAAAATGCCAACGCCCGATTGGCAACGCGCCTACGATTACTTGGTGCATGGCGACTACGACAGTGGCCCGCGCAGCTTTGTCGACGGTTTCCTGCACCTTATGCCAGGTCAGATGTTGACCGTCCATCTGGAAACCGGGCGCGTAGACCTCCCCAGGCCATGGTGGCGGCCCCTAGTGGCGGCGACCAGTCAATTGGGCTTTGGCGAAGCGGCGCAGGTGTTGCGGGAAAAGTTTCTCAATAACGTCCGCCTGCATCTGCGCAGCGACGTCCCGTTGGGCGCGGCACTTTCGGGCGGCATTGATTCCTCTGCAATCGTGTGTGCGATGCGGCTGGTTGAGCCGGATCTGCCCATCGACACCTTCAGCTATATCGCCAGCGGTTCCCAGGTTTCGGAAGAGGTTTGGGTTGACCACATCAACCGGCATGTGGGAGCGAACCCGCACAAGATCGTGCTTGGCCACGAGGATCTCGCGGCCGATTTGGATGACCTGCTGACCACCCAGGGTGAGCCGTTTGGCAGCACCAGCATCTACGCGCAGTATAGCGTTTATCGGACCGCCCGGGAGTATGGGATCACTGTGACGCTGGATGGCCAGGGCGTGGACGAGGCCGTAGCTGGTTACAACGGCTATCCCGGTCAAAGGATCAGAAGCCTGCTCGACCAGCGCCGGTATGGGGATGCTTGGCGTTTCCTTGGTCAATGGGCGCAGTGGCCGGGCCGGAGCCGTGCCGAGGGACTCAAGCGAGCGGTCAACCAGATGAGCAACGGGCGCATGAACGCTTTGTTCCGGCATTGGAATGGAATGCCCAACTCTCCGAGGTGGCTCAACCCCGGCGTTTTGCAGGAGGCCGGTGTCACGCTACATTACCCGCCGGAGTTGGCCGTTGCCAGTGAGCCCGGGCGGCGCGTTGTCTCCGAACTGGCGGCCTCATTGACGCGAAAGGGATTGCTTGGTTTGTTGCGGCACGGAGACCGCAACTCGATGCGCTTTTCGGTCGAGAGCCGGGTGCCGTTCCTCACCATCGACATGGTTGAATTTCTTCTGTCGCTACCGGAGGAGTATCTGATTTCCGCAGGCGGCGAAACCAAGAGTGTCTTTCGCGCGGCGATGCGCGGCATCGTTCCCGACGTTGTCCTGGACCGGCGCGACAAGATTGGTTTCGCCACTCCCGAGAGGCAGTGGATTGCCGCAATCGCCACGACCGTTCGTGGCTGGCTGAGCGATGACTTGAAGTTGCCATTCCTGAACCAGCGCGAGTTACTCAAGGAATTCGACCAAATCATGGCTGGGACCAGACCCTTCAGTTGGGTCGTGTGGCGCTGGATCAACTATGTGCATTGGCACAAGAGATCCTGTTGAAGATGCGGGTCTTGTACCTCCACCCCGCTGCTGCTTACGGCGGCGCCTCAAAGAGCCTGATTGAGCTGTATCAGCAGCTGCGCGCGGCGGGCGTGAGCGCCACTGTGCTGACGCCCAGGGGGTCAGCCAGCGCCGCATTTGCGTGCTCAGGCATGGAGGTAGTTCATGTCAAAGGACTGAGTCAGTTTGACAATACGCGTTATGGCCACTACCGAAGGCTGCGCTGGCTGATCCTGTTGCGCGAGCTGTATTTGGCGCCGTTCTCGCTGCTTGCCTTGTGGCGTCTTAGAGACCAGCGTTTCGATCTGATTCATGCGAACGAGATTACGTTGCTGCCATTTGCCTTGCTTGCAAAACGTTGGTTCAAGCTTCCCCTGGTGCTGCATGTTCGCTCGTTGCAGCGTGACGCGCATGCAGGGCTTCGATCGAGATGGATGACGGACGTTTTGCGCACCCAGGTCGATGCCGTCGTCGCCATCGACCATACCGTTGCCAATAGCCTGGCGCCTGAAGTACCACGGACAATCGTTCACAACGGTTTGAATCTGGGAACCGATGTGCCATTGGCTGCTGACCCGCGCGGACCCGATGCGAAGCCATCGGTCGCTTTGCTCGGGGTGCTGATCCGATTCAAGGGTGTCTATGAATTTCTCGAAGCAGCGCGTATTCTTGTGCGGGAACGGGGCGTTGACGCGGAGTTCCTGATTGCAGGCGAAAACGCCCGTGCGCAATCGGGGCTGAAATCAAAGCTGCTGAAATTGATGGGGTTTTCCGAGGACGTGGAATCCGAATTGGCGAGACGTATCGAGGAGTTTGGCTTGCACGAGCATGTTCATTTACTGGGCTTTGTGGCTGACATCCGGAGTCTGTACCCGCGCGTTGACGTTTTGTGTTTTCCGTCCCATCTGGATGCCGCCGGAAGGCCGGTGTTCGAAGCCGCGTGTTTTGGCATACCCAGTGTTGTGGCGATAACAAACCCTGAGCCGGATGCGGTGGTGGATGGAGTCACAGGGTTGGCAATATGTCGTCCCGACCCAATTCTGCTGGCGGATGCGCTGGAAAAATTGATCACCGATACCCCCTACCGCCAACAACTGGGTCGGCAGGCGCAGTTGTGGGCGGCAGAGCATTTCAGCATTGCGGCGAATGCCCGGCTAGTTTCTGATCTGTACCAACGTCTTGTGAACGCAAGCGTTGAGCGTCAGGGTTGAGCGATGCGTGTTCTGGTGCTTTCCCAGTACTACTGGCCAGAAGGGTTCCAGATCAATGATGTCGTGCGGTCTCTCGTTGCGCGTGGGACAGACGTAGATGTGTTGACCGGAAAACCGAATTATCCAGAAGGCGCTGTGTTTCGCGGCTATAGCGCATGGGGCTGCCACGTCGAAAAACGGGAGGGGGCGAACATTTACCGTGTGCCGCTGCTGCCCAGGGGCGCCAACAGCGCGCTGCGGCTGGCGATGAATTACCTGTCGTTTGTCGTTGCGGGCCTGCTGTGTGGCCCATGGCTGCTACGCGGTCGCCGCTACGACTGTATATTTGTCTATGCGCCGTCGCCGATTTTGCAGGTTCTCCCGGCCTTGTTTCTCGGGTGGATCAAGCGTTGCGGGGTGATTGTTTGGGTGCAGGATCTTTGGCCCGATAGTCTGGAGGCGACTGGTTATGTGCGAAACCCGCGCCTCTTGCGCGTGGTCGAAATGCTGGTACGTGTCATTTACCGAAATACAGACCTCTTGCTGGTGCAGTCGCATGCGTTCGTGGCGCCGGTAACGAAGCTGGCGGCAGACAGACCCGTGGCCTACCTGCCGAACTCGGTGGATCCTGTTTTCTACAACCCGCCGACGGTACCTGTTCCGGAAATCAATGAACTCAATAGCGGGTTTCCGGTTGTGTTCGCTGGCAATGTTGGCGCTGCACAGGCGGTTGAGACCATCGTCGAGGCAGCGGCATTATTGATGGGCCATCCGCATATCCGTTTTATTGTTTTCGGGCAAGGGAGTCGGCTCAACTGGATG
>JAJAZK010000423.1 GCA_026785765.1 Rhodoferax sp.
GCCTATGGCGTTGGGTATGGCGCCTCAACAACAAGATGGGGACACTCCATGGAGACACTGGCCTACATGGCCAAGAACCTGCCTGCCATCGGCGCGCGCACGCTGGAGCACTTGTCCATCGTCGGAGTCGCGGTGATGGTGGCGATTGCCACCGGTGTGGCGCTCGGCGTGTTCATCGCGCGCCGTCCGCGCCTTGCACCGACGGTGCTCTCCGTGGGCGCCATAGTGATCACCATGCCGTCGATCGCATTGTTTGGCATGCTGATCCCCGTCCTCTCCACGATCGGCCAGGGTATCGGCTGGCTGCCTGCGGTGATTGCGGTGTACATGTACTCCATGGTGCCGATCGTGCGCAATACCTATACAGCGCTGAACGGCCTGGACCCGGCCCTCTCCGATGCGGCCACCGGTATGGGAATGGATTCGACACAACGCCTGTGGCGCGTGGAACTGCCCAACGCGCTGCCGGTGATCATGGCCGGTGTCCGTATTGCGGTAGTCATGAACATCGGCATCGCGGCGGTCGCAGCCTACATCGGTGCCGGCGGATTGGGCACATTCATCAGCCGTGGTATCACGCAGACCGACATTCGCCAATTGCTGACCGGCGCCGTGTCGATCAGTGCGCTGGCGATCGTGGCCGACTACGGCTTGATGCTGGTGCAGCGCGCCCTGACGCCGCCTGGCCTGCGTATGCAGCCGGCCTGACGCAGGCCGGCACATCCCTGCGCCATGATCACCCTGGAAAATCTGTCAAAGACTTACGGTTCGGGTGGTCTCGACCGCGCGGTCGATCAGGTCTCCATGACCGTGGGCACCGGCGAGATCTGCGTCCTGATCGGCCCGTCCGGCTGCGGCAAGACCACTACGCTGCGAATGGTCAACCGCCTTATTACGCCCACCGGGGGCCGCGTGCTGATCAACGGCCGGGACACGGCCGACGTGGATACCGTGGATTTGCGCCGTGGCATTGGCTATGTGATCCAGCAGGTCGGGCTGTTCCCGAACATGAGCGTGGAGGACAACATCTGCGTGGTCCCGCGCCTGCTGGCCTGGACGCCAGCCCGCATGCGCGAGCGCGCCGCCGAACTGCTACAGATGGTCGGGCTCGACCCTTCCGCTTTCCTGAGACGTTTTCCCAACCAGCTCTCGGGTGGCCAGCAGCAACGCGTCGGTGTGGCCCGGGCGCTGGCTGCCGACCCACCGGTCCTGCTGATGGACGAGCCGTTCGGTGCCATTGATCCGATCAACCGTGCCGCGATCCAGGACCAGTTCCTCGAAATGCAGCAGAAGCTGCGCAAGACCGTGCTGCTCGTCAGCCATGACATGGACGAAGCGGTCAAACTGGCGGACCGCATCGCGATCTTTCGCGCCGGCCGGTTGGAGCAGGTGGGCACTCCCGACGAAATCCTCACAGCACCGGCCAATGAATTCGTTGCCGGTTTTGTTGGTGCAGACCGCACTCTCAAGCGCCTGCGCCGTAAACGCGTAGCCGAGGTCTGCACGCGGCTCGTGTTCTCGCTCGGCAGCACGGTCGAGGTAGTGGCCGGTGGCTGTGGTGGCCAGATCGGCGTCGGGCCAACCGGCGCCGTGGAGTCACTGGTGGTCGATGGGCGTTCACTCGTCCCGATCGCACTGCGCACGGATGTCGATCTGCGGGTGGCGGTCTCTGAATTGCTGCGCCTGGGAGTTCCCTGGTTGCCCTGCACCGATGGCGCAGGTCGCCTGCACGGCGTGGTCAGCCTCACAGCCATTTCCCGCCATATCAGTGGTCTGCCGGAGCTGGCGGCCGACGGGCGGCCTGGTCCATTCGGGGAGCGTGATGCGCCTGCACGCTGAGATTTGCAACCCCCTGCAGATCACCCTGGTGCTGGCGCTGGTGCTGGGAGTTCCACTGGCGCATGCGGCCGACCTTGGTGCCCAGCTGCTCGGTTACCGATCCGAAGTGCAGTACCTGCTGGCGCAGCACCTGCGGCTAGTCGGCTGGGTTGCACTGTTCTCGGTGGGGATCGGGGTCCCGCTGGGAATCTGGCTGTCGCGACCATCCATGCAAGCATGGTGCGAACCGGTGATGCAGGTGCTCAACATTGGCACCACGGTGCCCACGCTGGCCAAGCTCGCGATCGCCATGTTGTTCTTCGGCCTGGGCACTGGCTCGGCCGTGATCGGGCTGACCATCGCGACGTTGATGCCCATAGTGCGCAACACCTGTGTCGGCCTGCAGTCGGTGGCGCCGCACCTGCTGGACGCGGCACGCGGCATTGGCATGCAGGGCCGGCAGATCCTGTGGCAGGTGGAATTGCCGAATGCCCTCAATGTGATCGTCGCTGGCATCCGGACCGCGCTGACGTACGCCACCGGAACCGCCGCGCTGGCCTTCCTGATTGGCGGTGGCGGCCTGGGGGAGCTCATCTTCACCGGCATCGACACCAACGAGCCCGCCATGATGCTGGCCGGCGCTATCAGCACCTGCCTGCTGGCCGTGCTGGTCGATCTGCTGCTGTACCAGGTGCAGTACTGGCTGATCCCGCGCGGGGTCAATCCCTACCGCCCGCTTCGATCCTGAATCCGCTTCCCACCCCAGCCCAACCAAGGAGTTTTCTCATGCTGCGTCGATCCCTTTTTGCCAATGTCCTGCTTACTGGTCTGCTGTCCAC
>JAJAZK010000424.1 GCA_026785765.1 Rhodoferax sp.
CCGTATTTGGGCGGCTGGCCGTTACGGTACGCCAGCAGTGCGTTTTGCCAACGTTCGTAGACCGGGCTGCCGGCCCGGCCCAGCCGGTTGGCGACACCGACGGTCTGCACCGAAAAATGCCGATTGAATTCCCAGCGCAGATCGTCGCATTCCACGAAACTGCCCAGGCCGGGGTGAAACGGGCCGACATGGTAGTCCTCGAGATACACCTCGATAAACGTCTTCCAGTTGTAGTTGCACTCATGCAATTCAACATGGTCGAGCACATGCCCGGAAAAATCCAGATCGGCGACTGGTCCCACGCTTGCCAGGTCGGCTGCGACGCTGCGCTCCCCACGCTCGAACAAAAGGCCGTTCCATTCCTGCAGTGGGTAGCGATTCAGGTTCAGGCACGGGTCCTTGGCGAAATGCGGTGCGCCCAGCAGCCGGCCTGCCGGTGCCTGAGCACCGCCGCTGTAGGTCCAGCGATGCAAGGGGCAGACCAGGTTGCCAGCGGCACTGCCCGGTTGTTCGGCCATGAGACTGCCCCGGCCTTTGAGCATCAGCGCCTGGCGGTGTCGGCACACGTTGGAGATCAGCTCCGGTCCCTGGGGCGTGCGCAACAACACGCGCCCCCCCGATTCCTGGGGCAGGCAGTAGTAGTCTCCCACCTCGGGAATCGACAAACCGTGTCCCACATAACGTGGCCCGGCCTGGAAAACGGCTACCCGCTCGCGGCCGAAGACAGTGGCGTCGAAGTAACTGGAGACCGGAAGCTGGCTGCGCGCCTGTTGCAGGGAAAGACTCAAATCAGACATCGGTGACCTGACCTAGCTGATACATACGGGGGAATACCCGCCCTGACAAGAAGCAGTGCTGGCGCGTGTGTCCCGCATTGAACATTGGTTGTGGCGGGACAATGGACGTGATTGTACCCACGGCATTGCGCCTAGAATGCCTTTTCAGCCCCTAATCTGACGATGCCCAAGGCCAATTCCCCTGCCCCTCAATCTGCACCCGCGCTGGCCCTGCCTGACACCTATGAAGCGGCCTTGCAGGAACTCGAGCAACTGGCCAGTCGGCTGGAGTCGGGCGAGATGCCGCTGGACCAGTTGCTGACAGGCTACCAGCGTGGCTCCGCGCTGCTCCAGTTTTGTCGTGGCAAGCTTGACAGCGTGGAAGAACAGATCAAGGTGCTGGACGCCGGAGTCCTCAAACCATGGACGCCCGAGTGAAGTCCGACAGCTTCGATGTGGTTGCCAGCAGCTTCGACCTTGGTCACTGGGCGGCACGGCGACAGCAGGAAGTGGAGCGTGCATTGGAGCACTGGGTTAATGCGGACCCGCGCGAAGGACTGGACCACGGCGCCCCGGCGGAACTTGTGCGCGCGATGCGGTATTCGGTGCTCGACGGCGGGAAACGCTTGCGCCCGCTGCTGGTGCTGGCCGCCGGTGAATCGGTTCATGGCCACTCGGCTGCGGCGCTGCGCGCGGCCTGCGCGGTCGAACTGATCCATGCGTATTCGCTGGTGCATGACGACATGCCGTGTATGGACAACGACGTGTTGCGCCGTGGCAAACCCACGGTCCATGTGCAGTTTGGCGAAGCCACGGCTCTGTTGGCAGGCGACGCGCTGCAGGCACTCGCGTTCGAACTGCTCACCCCCGACGATGGAACGGTGCCGGAGGCGACCCAGGCCGCACTGTGCCGTTTGCTGGCGCGCGCGGCCGGCAGTGCCGGCATGGCGGGTGGCCAGGCGATTGATCTGGCCAGCGTGGGCTGCACTCTGAACGAAAAGCAGTTGCGCGACATGCACGAACTCAAAACCGGGGCCTTGTTGCAGGGCAGTGTGTTGATGGGGGCTGCGTGTGGACGTACGAGCCCCCGGCAACTGGACGCACTGATTGCTTTTGGTGCTGCCATTGGCCTGGCATTTCAGGTGGTCGACGATATCCTGGACGTCACGACCGATTCGGTGACCCTGGGCAAGACCGCTGGAAAGGACGCCATGGCCGCCAAACCAACCTACGTTTCCGTGCTCGGGCTGGAAAGATCGGCGCAGTATGCGCAGGAGCTGCTGGCGACCGCGTTGACAGCGCTGGAGCGCGGTGAGTTTCACCAGACCGATGCCTTGCGTGCCTTGGCGCACATGGTTGTCAACCGGTCCCATTGATTGCGCTTATGCCATTATTGTCCCGCCCCTCGCTCCACGACATCACCGATCCTTCTGTGTTGCGCCGCGTGCCGCGCCCGCAACTTCGTGCGCTGGCGGACGAATTGCGGGCATTCCTGCTCTCCAGTGTGGCAAAAACCGGCGGTCATCTGAGCTCGAACCTGGGCACGGTGGAGTTGACCGTGGCTTTGCACTATGTGTTCAACACGCCCCATGACCGGCTGGTCTGGGATGTGGGCCACCAAACCTATCCGCACAAGATCCTGACCGGGCGGCGCGAGCGCATGCCGAGCCTGCGCCAGTTGGGTGGTCTGAGTGGCTTTCCGCAACGCACAGAAAGCGACTACGACGCGTTTGGCACGGCGCACTCAAGCACGTCGATCTCGGCGGCACTGGGCATGGCGCTGGCGGCCAGGATCAAGGGTGAGGACCGGCGCGCGGTGGCCATCATTGGTGACGGTGCGTTGACCGCCGGCATGGCCTTTGAAGCCCTGAATAACGGCGGCGTGTCGGAATGCAACCTGATCGTCATCCTCAATGACAACGACATGAGTATCAGCCCGCCGGTGGGCGCCTTGAACCGCTACCTGGCCCAGTTGATGACCGGGCAGTTCTACGCCGCCGCAAGAAACGTCGGCAAGTCGGTGCTCAAGGCCGCGCCGCCGCTGTTCGAATTCGCAAAACGCTTCGAGGAGCACGCCAAGGGCATGGTGGTGCCTGCCACCCTGTTTGAGAAGTTCGGCTTCAACTACACCGGCCCGATCGACGGCCATGACCTGGAGTCGCTGATACCTACATTGGAGAACATCAAGTTGCTCGATGGCCCGCAGTTCCTGCAC
>JAJAZK010000425.1 GCA_026785765.1 Rhodoferax sp.
CGGGCCACCCGATGGCGGGTGCAATATTTACCGTCGGGATCAGGGTCGGACGTGGCGCAGGCAGTGTCGGCAAGGCTCCCATGCCCGCCGAAGTAGGCAGACGGGCGACCTCGCCGCACGCCGACAATCCGGCCACAGCCACAAGCATCGACCCCAGCACCAACGTTGCGTGCTGCGATTGGCAGAGGCTTGGCACGCGCAAGCGCAGCGTCAGAGTCGGCCAGTCAGCAGCAGTACCACGACGATCACCAGCACCAGGCCGATGCCGCCAACCGGGCCGTATCCCCAGCTAGTGCTGTGTGGCCAGGACGGGAATACGCCGATCAAAATCAGGACCAGGACGACCAGCAGGATTGTTCCGAGGCTCATAAAGTTCTCCTTGTTTGGGTTTGGATGGGGTGACTTCAGGGCGCCGACGCTGCAGGCGTGACGATGATCACGGCGCCCGAGCCGGTCTTGCCGGTAGCACCGGTACTGCCGGTAGCACCGGTGCTGCCGGTCGCGCCCGTATAACCAGTGCTGCCAGTGCTGCCAGTGCTGCCAGTGCTGCCAGTGCTGCCGGTGCTGCCGACACTACCGGTGGCGCCGGTCGCGCCCGTGGCCCCGGCTGGCCCAGGAACCGGTGTCGGAACCGTGACCACGGTGGGCCGGTCACACGCCGCAAGAAAGGTGACCGCCAGTAGGGCGGCAACCAGCATCGATTTTTTCATGGAATTTCCTTTGGTTGATAGAAAAGCTTAGCGTAAGCGGATCATTTACCGTAGTCCGTGCGTTACCGAACACAGGGTGCGTAATCGCACGCCTGTGGACCACCTCAGCCGTTGGCGATGAAGCGGTCGGCTCGCGCTGCATGCCACACCTCGGAAGGATCCACGCCGAACACGTCTACCGGCATGCGGCTCGCAAGCCAGGGATTGTGTGTGGCGAACCAGATGCCCATTTCCCAGGCGTCGTAGACTGCACCCAGTTCCGCCAGAGTTGGCTTGAGTTGCGGGTGCGGCGCCATTTGCTGGCGATCGAGCTGGAACCAGGGAATCCAGCGCCGCCCTTGCCATTGGAAGCAGATCACGTCCCCGCGTGCGATCCACTCCGCAAGCACCAATGCAGTATGCCCGGAGTGCCGTTGCAAGTGCAGCGTTACCTCGCCGATCGGGGCCAGGCCACCAGTGCACCGGTAGGCTTCGAGCATCGACACGAATTGCTCGTCGCGGGTATGGCTTGAAGTATGCTGGGGCGGCAAGCGGCCGCGCGACAAACCGGGGGCAGGACTGACAGCGTAAAGGGTAGGCATGAAACCGAAGTTAATGGCTATCCAAAAAAAAGTCTGTGCGTTGCCGCACCATTCTCAAGAATCGCCCCTCGCGTCCACAAAGGCTACCAGCGCCTGCACATCGGGTATGGCGAAATTGCGCCGGCCCTTGCTGTCGAAGGCGACCAGTCCAAGCAAGGCGAGGCGGCTGAACGAACGGCTGACCGTCTCCAGCGTCATGCCCAGATAGTTGCCAATCTCTGCGCGCGTGAGTCGCAGGGTGACGTGGTCGGCGCGCAGTTCGCGCTGCATGAGCCAATGCGCCCAGCAGCGCAGAAAATCCGCCAGGCGGGCATCGGCTGGCAAAGTCGCCAATGCCATTCGCCACTCGCGCTCACGCGCCATCTGGCCGCTCATGGCCACATGCAGGGCATGCAGCAAACCAGGTACCTGTGCCGCGGCTTGCAAAACAAGCGCGTAGCGCAAGCTCCAGATCTCGCTCGTGTCCATTGCATAGGCATCACAGGCGCATTCGCCCGAAATCATGCCGTCGAAGCCGACCCAATCACCCTTGAGGTGAAACCCGGCCACATGACTACTCCCGTCAGCCGCGGCAACCAACGTCTTCACGGCGCCAAAGTGCACCAGGTGCAAGGTGCTGAAGGGCGTTCTGGCGGACTGCACCGGATTGCCGGCGTGAAGCACGCGCCGGGTGAATGGCAAATGGCGTTCGATCAGAGCCTGCGACTCCCTGCAGCGTTCGAGCAGTTTGCCTGGCGCAGGCGCGGGCAACGGTTGGAACTGTCCATTGAATGCACCATTGCGTAGCCTGGGCTCAGGGGTCTGTTGCCGTTGTAGTTCCATCATGCTGCCATTTGTAATGGGCGGCGGCGAATGCATCTGTGCGATAGCGCACCAAGTCACTTTGCGTTGCGTATTCCAGCGCACAGACCACCGGCCCCGGTCGGCGCAACCTAGCATGTGCTGTTAACAGCCAGAAAGACCTGCATGTACCCTGCCCACTACCAACGGATCAGCGTGTTGGTGTTATGCGTGATTTGGTCGGCCTGCGCCCTGGCCGACCCACCAGCACGTGTTGCCCGGCTGGGTTACGCGGCTGGTGCGGTCAGCTTTTCCGCAGCGGGCGAGAGGGAGTGGGTGCAGGCCAGCCTGAACCGGCCTTTGGCCAGCGGTGACCGCTTATGGACCGACGCGGACGGTCGCGCCGAGGTGCAGGCGGGGGGTGCCATGGTGCGCATGGACGCCAACACCAGCCTGACGTTGCTCAATATGGACGATCGTATTGCGCAACTGCAAATGACGCAGGGCACACTGCATGTCAACGTGCGTTACCTGGGGCGCGACCAGCTCGTGGAGGTGAATACCCCACAGCTGGCGTTCACCCTGCGCCAGCCCGGCAGGTACCGTATCCGCGTCAGTCCTGATGGCGACGCCACAGACATCATCGTACGCAAGGGACAAGGCGAGGCTTATGGCACAGGCATCGCCTATCTCGTGGACGGGCGGCAACCCTACCGTTTCCGCGATACGGGTCTGCGTGATTACCAGGTACTCGCCACGCCTGCACCCGATGCATTCGAGCGCTGGGCCAGCGCGCGCGATCGCCGCCTGGATAACTCCGCTTCCGCACGCTATGTATCACGCGACGTGGTCGGATACCAGGATCTGGACGCCCACGGCCGCTGGCGCAATGACCCTGCTTACGGCAAGGTCTGGGTTCCCAACCGCAAGTCGGCAGGCTGGACACCCTATCGTGACGGCCACTGGGCCTGGATCGATCCGTGGGGCTGGACATGGGTCGACGACGCGCCTTGGGGCTACGTCGTGTCGCACTACGGGCGCTGGGCCAATATGGGCGGCACCTGGGGCTGGGTCCCCGGACCAGTGCGCGCACCGGCGGTATACGCTCCTGCGCAGGTCGCGTTCGTGGGCGGCGACAACATGCGGGTCACCGTCGCCAGCGCACTGGTGGGGGCCGTTGCC
>JAJAZK010000426.1 GCA_026785765.1 Rhodoferax sp.
ATTTCAATTCATTTCAATTCATTTCAATTGCAATCGCGTTCGCCGCCGCCTGCGGAGCCTGTGGACAAGACCATGACCAGGACTGGAAGCGCTGGCTCGGTACGGCCACGGAACAGGATGAGCCGCGGCAGATGCAGTTGGCGGGCGACAGGCTGGCCGTGTAGTCGTCCCTTTCTGTCAGTCGATGGCCGCACTCCAGCGGTCGCCCCAGGCATCATCGATTGCCCGGCGGTCATGTTTGCTGGGGCGACCGTTTTGCAGGCTCAGGGCTGGCTCGGTGCCCATGCGGCGTTGCTCGGCCGCCAGCAGGCGCTGCTGCACGCTGTCTGCCGTTTCCTCATAGAGTTGCTGCGCAATAGCAGCGCTACCGCGTTGGTCGCTGACTGCGCGCACCACCAGCGACCGTGTTCCCGCGCGTTGGCGCAACTCGATGCTGTCACCGGCGCGGACGTCGCGCGCGGGCTTGGCCAGCACGCCATTGACCTGGATGCGGCCCTTTTGGATATCGTCTGTCGCGAGCGAGCGCGTCTTGTAAAAGCGCGCCGCCCACAACCATTTGTCAACGCGAACTTTGTCCATGGACCTCCTGGGGATGCTCTGCATAACTCGCACCGTGCTCGCGCGATAGCGGCAAGGTCACACTCACCGTGAGTCCTTCCACTGCGCCGTTTCGTTCCCTGTTCTCCAGCGTGATGGTACCGCCAAGGGCGCGCGTGATCTCCAGGCAGATAGCCAGTCCCAAGCCCGAGCCGCTGTGGTTGTCGCCAGCGGAAAACGGCTGGAACACTCGGGTGCGCAGCTCAGCGCTGATGCCGGGGCCGTTATCCGCCACCGTCAGCAGCGCCCGGCCGTCGCGGACTTCCACCCGAACCGATAGTTGCGAGGCCAGCGGTGCGTGTTTGATCGCGTTGTGCAACAGGTTGCGGCTCAGCTCGCGCAGCATCCAGTCATGTGCGCACACGCCCGCCGCGACGGTAGTAATTTCGAAGTCCAGATCCTTGTCGGCAAGCAAAGGGGAAAGGTCGAGCGTGATCGCCCGCACCACCTGCGCCAGGTCGACCGTATCGGCAGGCGCCTGTTGGCGCAATTGCTCCACCTTGGCCAGGGCCAGCATCTGGTTGGCCAGCACCGTGGCGCGGTCCACCGTGAGGCTGATCTCCTGCAAAGCCTGGCCCGCTGCGACGTCCCCGCGCAGCGCCGACTGCACTTGCGTCTTGAGGACCGCCAGTGGGGTTCGCAACTGGTGCGAGGTGTCGCGGATAAAGCGCTTTTGGTGTTCCAGCAGGCGCTGCAGCCGCTGCATTACCTGGTTCGTGGCCTCCAGCAGTGGTCGCAGTTCGCGCGGCAGGTCGGTTGCATCAATTGCTGTCAAGTCGCCTTCAGGCCGGTTACGCAATTGCGCGCTGAGCGCGCGCACGGGGCGTGTTGCCCGTTGCACAACCAGAATCACCACCAAGGCTATGACGGCCGTCAGAAGCGCTTGGCGCCACAAGGTGTCTATCAAGATCTGGCGCGCCAGGGTGTGGCGCAGTTCCAGTGTCTCTGCGACCTGGATCGTGGCCATGCCGCGTCCGTTCTGGCTGGCAACCGGCTGCAGCAATACCGCTACGCGCACCGGGTCACCGCGGTGGCTGTCATCGTAGAAGTCCACCAACGCAGCGTATGGGCCGAGGTCTGGAATGCGCCCGCGCCAGAGAGGCAGGTCTGCGGCGCCGTCCACCAGTTGCCCATGCCCGTCCGAGATCCGGTACACCATGCGGCTGCGGTTGTCGGCCTCGAAGGCTTCCAGCGCCGAGTACGGAACGTTGGCTCTAAAGCGCGCCTGATCACCCTCGCCTTCGACTTGCAGCAGCTCACCAATCGATTTGGCCGACGCCAGCAGTGTGCGGTCGTAGGCGGTGTTCAAGGCCAGCAAAGCCTGCCGGTGCAGACTGACTGTGTTGACCAGCATGAACACGGCGATCGGCGCCAGAATGCCTAGCAGCAGGTAAAAACGCAACGAAAGGGCGACGCGGTCTTTCTCCATTTCAGGCGCCCGACTTGAGCAGGTAACCCAGGCCGCGCAGGGTCATCAATGTGGCGCCGGTGCCCGCCAGCTTCTTGCGCAGGCGGTAGACGACGACTTCGACAGCCTCCGGTTGTACCTCGGGCTCGTCCTGGAACACCACGTTTTGCAAGTGCTCTTTCGTTACCGCCCGTCCGCTGCGCGCCACCAGGGCCTGCAGCAGTCGCAGTTCGCGCGGTGCCAGGTCCAGGACGACGTGGCCGTGGTAGAAGGCGCCACTGCTGGGGTCGAGCCGCAGTTGCCCCCATTGCGGCGCCTGTCCCAGCGACTCCGCCCCCTGGCCGACGGCGCGCCGGTGCAAAGCGCGGATGCGCGCTTCCAGTTCGTCCAGATCGAACGGTTTGGCCAGGTAGTCGTCTGCCCCGCTGTTCAGCCCGATGATGCGGTCACCTACCGTGCCACGTGCGGTGAGTATCAGGACCGGGGCCGACAGCCCGAGCTGGCGGGCCCGTGCCAACACCTGCAGGCCGTCCAATCCGGGCAGACTGAGGTCGAGCACGACGACATCGGGTTGGAGTTTGCGCCATTGCGCAAGCGCCTCGTACCCGTCGGCGCAGCCCAGCACCGTGACTGATTTGCGTTCCAGCGCACGCCGCAAGCTCAGTTGCAGCGCCGCATCGTCCTCGATCAATAACAGTCGCATGGGCTCATTGGACGGCAAACTTAGTGATTACCCTGATGAATTTGTACAGCCAGCTGACAGCCAGGCGGTGCATCATAGAACGGTTCAACTACCAGATGGAGGCACACATGCGTCGCGATACTTTTCTCAAATCCATGGCGTCGTTGGCCGCTGCAGGGGCTCTGCCTACACCGGCATTCGCTTCGGTGAATGTCAAGATGATGATTCCTGCGAATCCGGGTGGGGGGTGGGATTCGACCGGGCGCGCCCTGGGCAAGGCCATGCTGGACTCCAAGGCTGCGGAGACGGTGCAGTACGACAACAAGGGCGGCGCCGCCGGTGTGATCGGCCTGGCGCAGTTTGTCAATTCTGCCAAGGGCGACGGTAACGCGATCATGATGATGGGCGCCGTCATGCTGGGGGGCATCATCACCAGCAAGCCAGCGGTCGGTCTGGACAAGGTTACGCCGATTGCACGCCTGACCAGCGAATTCAACGTGTTCGTGGTGAATGCCGATTCACCGCTCAAGACCATGAAGGATGTGGTCGAGCAACTCAAGAAAGACCCGGGCAGTGTGAAGTGGGGCGGCGGCTCCAAAGGTTCCACCGAGCATATTTCGGCGTCCATGTTGGCGGGCCGTGTGGGTGTGGACCCGAAAAAGGTCAATTACGTGGCGTTTCGCGGCGGTGGTGAGGCAACCGCTGCCATCCTGGGTGGCAATGTGACCGTCGGCGGCAGTGGGTACAGCGAGTTTGCCGAGTACATCAAGGCCGGCAAGATGCGCGCGATTGGTGTTACCTCGGAAAAGCGCCTGCCGGGCATCAATGTGCCGACCATGAAAGAGCAGGGCTACGACGTCGTGCTGGGCAACTGGCGTGGTGTCTATGGCGGCCCGGGCATCACCCCGGCACAACGCGCCGCACTCACCGAGATCATTGTCAAGGCGACCAAGAGCAAGTCCTGGTCCGACGACCTGGAGAAAAACGGCTGGACGCCAGCCCTGCTGACTGGCAAGGCTTTTGATGACTTCGTAGACAGCGATTTCGCCGCGCTGCGTGGCACCATGCATCTGGCCGGAATGCTTTGATGTCCGCGCCGGATCGTTCAGCCGCGCAGACCCTGATCGGGGTCTGCGTGCTGATCATCGGCGCGGTTATCGCCGTCGGCGCGGTAACGATTCCGTCCGAGGCGGGTTATGGCGGCGTCGGCCCCAACTTTCTGCCCTGGGTTGTTGGTGGCAGCCTGGTGTTTTGCGGCGCGCTGGTGATCTGGGAGGCGCGCTCTGGCGGTTACCGCAACATGGAGCAGCCCAGTGGTGCCGCGCGCGGTTACTGGCGCGGTTTTGGCTGGATGTCGGCGGCCTTGCTGGCGAATGCCGCACTCATCACCAGCATCGGTTTCATCCTGAGTTGCACCCTGTGTTTCGTGCTGGCGGTGCGCGGTTTGCGCAATGCCGCCAACCAGGACAATCCCCGGGCGTTCCTGCAGCCCGGGGAACTGCTGCGCGACGCGCTGATCGGTGCGGCAATCGCAGCGCCGGTGTACTGGATGTTCACCAAGCTGCTTGCCATCAACTTGCCCGGGCTGACCAGCAGCGGGTGGATCTGAGATGAAGCACCACGTCGGTTGCATTGTCCGCGCGAGGGCTCGACAAGGGCTACCGGGGGCCTGCGCCACGAGGAGTTGATATGGACTTGTGGAACCAGCTTCTGATGGGGTTTGCCACTGCGGCGACGCCGGTCAATCTGTTGTGGTGTTTTGTAGGTTGTGCGGTTGGCACCGCTGTGGGCGTGTTGCCCGGCATCGGCCCGGCGGTCGCAGTGGCGATGCTGCTGCCGATCACGACCAAGGTCGACGCCACTGCGTCGATGATCTTCTTCTCCGGCATCTATTACGGCGCCATGTACGGCGGCTCTACCACCTCCATCCTGCTCAACACGCCGGGGGAGACCGGTAGCATGGTGACGGCGATGGAAGGCAACAAGATGGCCAAGAGTGGCCGCGCCGGTGCCGCGCTGGCAACGGCAGCCATTGGTTCGTTCGTGGCCGGAACCATCGCCACGGTGCTGGTTACCCTGTTTGCACCGCTGCTGGCAAATTTTGCGGTGCGTCTGGGACCACCCGAGTACTTCTGTCTGATGCTGCTGGCCTTTACCACCGTGAGTGCCGTGCTTGGGCGCAGCACCTTGCGCGGCATGGTGGCGCTGTTCATCGGGCTGGCCACCGGCCTGATCGGCATGGATCAGATCTCCGGCCAGGCGCGTTACACGGGAGGTGTGCCCGAGTTGCTCGACGGCATCGAGATCGTGCTGGTCGCCGTCGGGCTGTTTGCGGTGGGCGAATCCCTGTACGCCGTGTTGTACGAAGGTGGCACACGGGAAACCCGGAATAAGCTCAGCGCAGTACACATGACCAAGGCGGACTGGCGCCGCTCGTGGCCGGCCTGGTTGCGTGGTACCTTCATCGGGTTTCCGTTTGGCACGATTCCGGCCGGTGGCAGCGAGATC
>JAJAZK010000427.1 GCA_026785765.1 Rhodoferax sp.
ACTGCGGCCTGCAAGGCCGACGACGCTGCGGGCGCCTGCCCGCAAGGAGAAGCAACGCCGCTGGCGTGCGCCCGCGCGGCTCAATCGGGTGCGTAGCGTTGTCACCCGTGAGGTGACCTTGCCCGTGAGCACGAAAGCTGGAGTTCATAACGCGTACCCAGCGGAAGAAAGCGGTCAACTGCGGTTTCTAGGATGATGCGGGGTGAAGAGTGGGCATCATGAAAGTTAGTGCGGCGGTGGGGAACTGCCTGTCGAATTCGCTGCTGTTTGCACTGCGCAAGTTCAAGCAGGCGCCGGAGCCGATGCGCTGCGAGGTGACTTCGCAGGTGGGCCGCAACCCTGAAGGGCGCATGCGGGTATTGCGCATGAAAGCGGTGCTCACGCTTGGGGTGGCTGGCGATCGGCTTGAGCACCTGGACCGGGTGCTGGCGCAGTTCGAGGAATTCTGCACCGTCACCCAGAGTGCGCGCGCGCGCATTGAGATGACTGTCGAGGTGTAGGACGCGGGCGCTGTGCGCCTGAAATAGAAGCTTGCGCTCCCTTTGGGCTGCCAGTTTCCAAGGTGATTCAGGCGCCGTCTGGGCGGCCACCAGCGCCGTCCGTACGCGTTCCAGCTTCTCGCGCACCTCATGTGGTTGGCGCCAATTGCCTTGGCCGGGCAGTCAGGATAGTTGACGCGGACCAGGCAACCTACCAAGATCCCGTGTCTCGTCAGGCAGTTCTGGACCGGCACGATCTGGGCATGCCGCCTTCGACTCATCAGCAGTTTCTGCCGTTTTACAACGTACGGCGAGGGAAGTTGCGGTCGCGCCTACTGACTCTTTTGACGCGACCTGAATCGGGCGCACGGTAGCCACGTTCGCAATCCACCAGAGTGCGCCAACCAGTCTTGCGACTACCGACCATCGTCGGAATCCAGCCGCCGTAATGCCCGCGCTGGTTGCAGGAGCCTTTTGTACCGTGTGGGGACATGTTGGCACCAAGTCGCCAAGATATATCTTCGCAGGGCGATTGGAACTGTGGAAGTTGTTGTCTCACCGCACCGCAAACAGTCACATCATGGATTGATGGGTTGCGTGACGGGTTTCAGATTCCTGTTGTATTTTTTACATAAAAATCAGCAACTCTGGGCGCTATCTGGCGGAAGCGGTGAGATTCGAACTCACGGATCCTTTCGGATCGCCGGTTTTCAAGACCGGTGCAATCGACCACTCTGCCACGCTTCCCAAGCGTTGCGATTCTAGCCCGCCAGCAGCAGACCGCGTGTCTCGATGAAGGCCACCACGTCGTCCAGCCCGGCGAGCGTGCGCAGGTTGGTCATCACAAAAGGCTTCAGCTGTCCGGCGCTGTTGGTGCGCATGCGCCGGGTGTCGGCTTGCATCACGTCCAGACTCGCGCCCACGTAGGGTGCCAGGTCGGTCTTGTTGATCACGAACAGGTCGCTTTTGGTGATGCCAGGGCCGCCCTTGCGCGGAATCTTCTCGCCGGCGGCGACGTCGATCACGTAGATGGTCAGGTCGCTTAGCTCGGGGCTGAAAGTGGCCGCGAGGTTGTCGCCGCCAGACTCGATGAAGACAATGTCGGCGTTGGGAAACTCTTCCAGCATGCGGTCGATTGCCTCCAGGTTGATCGAGGCATCCTCGCGGATCGCGGTGTGCGGGCAGCCACCGGTCTCCACGCCCATGATGCGTTCTGCCGATAGCGCGCCGCTCACGGTCAGGATGCGCTGGTCTTCCTTGGTGTAGATGTCGTTCGTGATTGCCACCAGGTCGTATTTCTCTCGCATCGCCTTGCACAGCTTTTCCAGCAGCGTGGTCTTGCCGGAGCCTACCGGCCCGCCAATGCCCACGCGCAAAGGAGGAAGCTTTTTGCTTCGACCGGGGATGTGGTGCAAGGTGGCGCTGGTGGTGTTCATGATCGGAAGAGCCTCGAGTACTGGGTTTCGTGTTGGGCCGACAGGATGGCCAGCATGGGACTGAAGGCCTGGCGTTCGCAATCGGATTTACGCAAGGCGCGTGCCACGACCGCCGGAATGTCGGCACTCAGTGCGGCCAGAATGCGCTGCCCGGCGCTCTGGCCGAGCGGCACCGACTTGACGGCGGCCTGCACCATGTTCTCTGCCCAGCCAAAGGCGTAACTGAGCAGGCAGTCGTGTGTGCTGGCCAGGCTCAGTGACGCTGCGAGTGCGAACGCCACCGGGTAGCTTGGCGACGCGCAATGGCGTGAGCGCGCCAGCAGGGCCGTATCGTCCGGGTGCTGGTTGCGCAGCCAGTCCATCAGGGAGCGCCCCATCTGTTCGGTCTGCAGGCGCAACTCACTGCTCTCGCGGGTTTGCAGGGTCCAGCCGTTGAGTGCGTCGATCTCCGCCAGGTCGTTGGCGCGCCAGGCCGGTACCGCCTTGGCCAGCACCGCCAGGTCAGAGCGCTCCAGCGACAACTGCAACTGGTCGCGCAGCCAGGCCTGCACCGAGTCCTGCGCGTCAACACCGGCACGGTCCACCGCCGCTTCGAGCCCTTCCGAATACGAGAACCCGCCGATAGGCAAAGCCGGCGAGGCCAGCCAGATCAGTTGCAGCAGGCTGGCAGCGGCGAGCGGTTGGCCCGGGCTGGCGGTTGGCATGGCCAATTGCGCGTCGCACATCAATGCGTGCCACCCTTGCCAGGCGAAGCATGCGGTTGGTCATGCGCTTGCGTGGCGTCGGCCGCGTGATCGTGGCCGTCGTCATGCCGATGTTGATGGTTGCGGTCGTGGCCGTCGTGTGCATGGTCGTGCGGATGCTCGTGACCGTGGTCGTGCCCGTGTGGTTCGACCTCAGCGGTCACCGCAGGGGCTCCATGTTCATGCGGCGCTGCCTGGTGCGCGTGATCATGTGTGTGCCCATGGGCGTGGCCCTGGCTTGAGTAGGCGCCATTCTCCGGCTCGAACGCCAGCGTATCCGCGTGCACGATCAGGTGCATGGCGCGCAGCATGTCGGCCAGCACATGGTCTGGCTCGATCTTGAGGTGGTCGGGTTGCAGTTCGATCGGCACATGCCGGTTGCCCAGGTGGTAGGCGGCGCGGACCAGGTCGAACGGCGTGCCGTGTTCGGAGCAGTGGGTGATCCGCAGCACCGGCTGGGGCGCGGCGACCACCCGCACCAGCGATCCGTCTTCCACCACCAGCACGTCGTCGCCACGGACCACCGTACCGCGAGGCAAGAATACGCCGATTGCCCGCCCGGCCGAGTCGGTGGCGTCGAAACGGCTCTTCTGGCGTACATCCCAGTCGAGCTCGATGCTCGTCGCGCGTTTGAGCAGCACGGCTGCGAGCCCGCGGCCATGGGGAACGAGTTTGTTGGCGGTCAGCATGTTGCAGTATGGACTTTGAAGCGGAGTGGCGATAATATAACAATTGTTATAACTCGGGAAGTTGCCATGGCCGCACTCAAGCTGACCCGGATCGGAAACTCCGTGGGAGTGATTTTGCCCAAGGAGTTGCTTGCCCGTCTGAAAGTGGAAAAAGGCGACACGCTGTTCTGGACCGAGGCGGCTAATGGTGTGAACCTGAGCGCCTATAGCCCGGAGTTCGAGGCGGAAATGTCCGAAGCCCGGCGCATCATGAAGAAGCGCAAGGACGTCCTGCGCGAATTGGCAAAGTGAACGCCCAGGGTAACCATTGGCGCTGGCTTTCCAGCCGCCTGATCCATGCGGTGCACGACGAGCAACTTGCCGAGCATGGCGGCGGCGCTGGAGTGCGCGACGAAAATCTGCTGGGGTCTGCCTTGGCGCGACCGCAGCAACTTTCCCACTGCGGTGATCCGGATGTGGCAGATTTGGCGGCAAGTTACGGATTTGGCATTGCCCACAACCATCCCTTCATCGATGGCAACAAACGAACCGCATTCGTCGCCGTGGAACTGTTCCTTGCGCTTAACGGATCGGAGTTGATTGCAACGGACGCGGACGCGGTACTGCAAATGCTTGCCTTGGCCGCGGGTCAGTTTACGGAAGCCGATTTTGCACATTGGATCAGGAGCAACCTGGCACCTTGACAAAGGTGCTTCTTCAGCACGCTCCATAGCGCGCCAAGATCCCGCGAAACAACGCGTTGCGCTCAGCGCCCACTGGAGTACCTTCGCCCGCCGGATGCGGTAGCGCGCGCATTGGTAGCGGGCCGGCAGCCTCCTAGAACAGAAAATAGCGCTGCGACATCGGCAAGCTAACGGCGGGCTCGCAAGTCAGCAACTCGCCGTCGGCCCGCACGACATAGGTCTGGGCGTCGATCTCCATCCTGGGCAGATAACTGTTGTGCACCATGTGCTGTTTACGCACAGCGCGGATATTCTTGACGGCGCTCACCTGCTTGGCCAGGCCGAAGCGCTGCTGCACACCGGCGTCCAGGCCAGCCTGCGACACGAAGGTAAGCGACCCGCGCGCGAGTGCGCCTGCGAAGGAGCCGAACATCGGCCGGTAATGCACCGGTTGCGGCGTCGGTATCGACGCATTCGGGTCGCCCATGGCCGCCATGGAAATAAAGCCACCCTTGAGGATCAGCGCTGGCTTGATGCCGAAGAAGGCCGGTTTCCACACCACCAGATCCGCCCATTTGCCGACCTCGATGCTGCCGATCTCATGGCTCATGCCGTGCGCGATGGCCGGGTTGATGGTGTATTTGGCAATGTAGCGTTTGGCTCGGAAGTTGTCGTTGCGGCTGTTGTCCTCGACCAGGCTGCCGCGTTGTGCTTTCATCTTGTGCGCCGTCTGCCAGGTGCGCAGGATAACCTCGCCGACGCGGCCCATGGCCTGGCTGTCGCTGCTCATCATGCTGATGGCGCCCATGTCGTGCAGGATGTCTTCGGCGGCAATTGTCTCCTTGCGAATGCGGCTCTCGGCAAAAGCCAGGTCCTCGGCGATGGAGGCGTCCAGGTGGTGGCAAACCATCAACATGTCCACGTGTTCGTCGAGCGTGTTCACCGTGTAAGGCATGGTCGGATTGGTTGAACTCGGCAGGAAGTTTGCCTCGCCCACCACACGCAGGATGTCGGGTGCGTGGCCACCACCCGCACCTTCGGTATGGAAGGCGCACAGGCCACGTCCCTTGGTGGCCGCGATGGTGTCTTCGACGAATCCGCTCTCATTAAGAGTGTCCGAGTGGAGCGCGACCTGGGTGTCGGTGGCGTCGGCCACGTCCAGGCAATTGCTGATGGCCGCCGGTGTGCTGCCCCAGTCTTCGTGCAGCTTCATGCCGATCACGCCGGCGTTGACCTGTTCGTACAAGGCCGCTGGCAGGGCTGCGTTGCCTTTGCCCAGAAAACCCAGGTTCATCGGGAACGCGTCGGCCGCCTGCAGCATGCGTTCGATGTTCCACGGCCCCGGAGTGCAGGTGGTGGCGAAGGTGCCGGTCGCCGGGCCAGTGCCGCCACCGAGCATGGTGGTGATTCCAGCGGCCTGAGCCTCCTCGATCTGTTGCGGGCAGATGAAGTGGATGTGCGAGTCGATGCCACCAGCCGTGACGATATTGCCCTCGCAACTGATCACCTCGGTGCCCGGGCCGATGACGATGTCCACACCCGGTTGCGTGTCCGGGTTGCCGGCCTTGCCGATGGCGACGATGCGTCCGCCTCTAAGGCCAATGTCGGCCTTTACGATACCCCAGTGGTCGATGATCAATGCATTCGTCATGACGCAGTCCACTGCGCCTTCGGCCCGCGTACGTTGCGACTGTGCCATGCCGTCGCGGATGGTCTTGCCGCCACCGAACTTGACCTCCTCACCATAACTGCCGGCGCGCAGGGTGTAGTCTTGCTCGACCTCGACCAGCAGGTTGGTGTCGGCCAGTCGAACCCGGTCACCAACCGTGGGCCCGAAGATCTCGGCATACGCGCGCCGTGCGATGCTCGCCATCAGGGAGCCCCTCCATTGTTCGGTGCGTCAACCGGTCCCTGGACCAGGCCGCGAAAACCGTACACCGTACGCGCGCCGGCAAAGTCCACCAACTCCACCGTGCGCTGCTGGCCTGGCTCGAACCGCACGGCCAATCCGGACGCAATGTTCAGGCGCATGCCGCGTGCTGCGCTGCGGTCGAATCCAAGTGCAGCGTTGGTCTCGGCAAAGTGGTAGTGCGACCCGACCTGGATCGGACGGTCGGCGGTGTTTTGTACCACCAGGGTGATGCAGCGCCGACCGGTGTTGAGCGCAAGCTCGGGGCCGTCTGTGATGAATTCGCCGGGGATCATGGGCTGGTCAATCCTTGCCGCCAGACAACCAGGCGGCCAGTGCGACCGCAACGGCCAGGGCGATGATGCCCCATGCGTCGGAGGCATGCCAATGGCTGCCGGTCATTCCGTGGCCATCGTGTGCCGAAGCGCCCGCCGACCAGGCTGCCAGCGCAGGCAGCGTGCAACGTTTGAATAAGCCATGCCATGTCATCGTGCGTTCTTTCATCGGTTGTGTGGTGGGAGGCTAATCTGGGCAGTCAGACTATGGGCTGATGGACAGTCACCAGTTTGGTGC
>JAJAZK010000428.1 GCA_026785765.1 Rhodoferax sp.
CGAATTAAGGAACAGCCCCATGTCACTGAAAAGCCTGTTGATGCCGGTAATCAGCCAACGCCTGTTATCGCGCACGCGTTTGCTGGCGCAGCGCCGGGCCGAAGAGAAAGCCCGGCTCGGACGCGGCGAGCGGCACTATGTGCATTACTTTCACCAGGTCGATGATCCCTACAGTGCTCTGGCGGGAATGGCGTTGCCAGAACTACTGGCGCGTTACGACATCGCACTGATTCCACATGTGGTGGGCGCCCCACCCGACAGCGCAGCGCCGGAGCGCGAAAAGCTGGTTCGATACAGTCGGCGCGACGCCGCTGTGCTGGCGGCGCATTACGGGCTGGCGTTCTCCGACCCTGGCGCACAACCCGCAACCGAAGCGGTCGAACAAGCCCGCGGCCTGCTCGTGGGAGCTATCACGGTCGGCCGCTTTGCGCAGGTCGCCGGGTCCGTGTCGCAGGCGCTGTGGACCAATCCGGCAACACTCGGCACGCTGGATCTGCCGGGCGGCCCGCTGGCGGCAGCAGACGCATCGACCTGCAGCAGCCATGTTGCCGACGCCGATGGCCTGCGCCAACGCCTGGGCCACTACCTTGGCGCAACGTTCTTCTATGCTGGCGAGTGGTACTGGGGAATTGACCGCCTGTACCATTTGGAGCAGCGCCTGCAGGTTCTCGGCGCGCAGCGCAACGGCAGCACCGGGCTGATGTTTGCCCCACCGGCCGACGTGGCAACCCCGGCACCGGTGGCCAAAGCACCACCGATTGACTTTTTCCTGTCGCTGCGCAGCCCGTACACCGCGATCGTGACACCCCGGGTATTTCGGCTGGGCGAACTCACGGGCGCACCGGTGCGCCTGCGCTACGTGCTGCCAATGGTGATGCGCGGCTTGCCCGTACCCAACGAGAAACGCAGATACATCGGGCTGGACGCGGCACGCGAAGCACACGCGCGCAATATTCCGTTTGGCCGCGTGAACGACCCAGTGGGCAAACCGACGGAGCGCGGAATGGCACTGATTCCACTGGCCGAGCGCCACGGCCTGGGTCAGGCCTACCTTGCATCCTTCATGCGTGGCGTCTGGAGCGAGGGCATTGACGCGGGCAGCGACCGCGGCTTGCGCCGAATTGCCGAACGCGCCGGACTGACGTGGGGCGATGCACAGACCGCGCTGGCCGACGAGGGCTGGCGCAGTGTCGCCGAGGCCAATCGCGCCGAGATGTTCGGCCTGGGACTGTGGGGCGTGCCGTCGTTCCGGGTTGGTACCACCTCGACCTGGGGCCAGGACCGGCTGTGGGTCGTGCAACAGGCGCTGCTCGGTCACCACGTGGCCCACGCAGGCACCGCATGAAACTGCGCAACATCTGGTTCGCAAGCCTGTGTGTGCTCGCCAATGCAACGGCGCTCGCCGCCAGCCCGGCGCGGCCCAACATCGTGGTGCTGGTGGCCGACGACTGGGGCTTCAGCGATGTCGGCGCCTATGGCGGCGAGATTGCCACGCCGCATCTGGACGCACTGGCCAAACGCGGCGTGCGTTTCTCCAATTTCCATGTGGCCGCGTCGTGCGCACCAACCCGCTCGATGCTGCTGACCGGGGTCGACCACCACCGCAACGGTGTCGGCAATCTGCGCGAAACCATGCCCTCAGCGCACCTCGGAAAACCAGGCTACCGCGGCTCGCTCAACCCGAATGTCGTGACCATTGCCAGCATGTTGCGAGACGGCGGTTATCGCACCATGGTCGCGGGCAAGTGGAACGTCGGCTCGGAGGCCTGGAACCTGCCCAACCAGCGCGGTTTCGACCGCTCCATCGTGCAGGGCGACACCGGCTCGGACAACTGGGAACCGGCCAAACGCTATCTTCCCCACTCCGCCACAGTGCAGTGGTTCGAGGATGGCAAGCTCGCAAAGATGCCGGCCGAGTTCTACTCGTCGACCTATTTTGTGGACCGCACCATCGCCTACCTGCAAGCTGGCAAGAATGAGGGAAAACCATTCTTCGCGTACGTCGGTTTCCAGGCCAACCATGTGCCACTGCAGGCGCCGCGCGCCTTCATCGACAAATACCGCGGTCGCTACAAAGATGGCTGGACGGCTTTGCGCGCTGCCCGCCGCGACCGCGCCGCCGAGCTCGGCCTGATTCCGAAAAACACCCCCATGGTCAGCATGGCGAGCACCGCCGACTGGAGCCGCCTGAGCGACAAGCAGAAGTTGTACGAAGCCCGGCGCATGGAGGTGTACGCTGGCATGGCCGACGCCATGGACCACGAGGTGGGCCGCCTGGTGGCGCACCTGAAACAAAGCGGCGATTTCGACAACACGGTGTTCGTGTTCCTGTCCGACAACGGCTCCGAGGGCTCGGACTACGCCGACGCCCAGTTCTGGCTGAAAACCCAGTACAGCCAGGACATGGACCGCTTGGGCGACAAAGGCGCCTACGGCATCGCGGGTCCGAGTTGGGCCAGCGCCAGTGCGTCGCCGCTCGCAGGTTACAAGTTTTATGCTGGCGAAGGCGGTATCCGCGTCCCCCTGATCATTGCCGGTCCGGCCGGTATCCGGCAGGATCGCATCCAGCACGGCCTGGCGCATGTGAACGACATCGTCCCGACCCTGCTCGATCTGGCCGGGCTGGCCACCCCAGGTCGCCAATACAAGGGGCAGGCGGTGGAGCCCCTCGCGGGCCGCAGTCTATTGCCGGTGCTCAAGGGTGAGGCCAGCGACACCTACCCGCCAAATCACGCCATCGGCTACGAGTTGTCCGGCAACCAGGCCCTCTTCAAGGGCGACCTGAAGCTGGTGCGCAATATCCCGCCCGTGGGGGACAACCAATGGCGTCTGTATGACATCCGCAAGGACCCGGGCGAAACCACCGACCTGCAGGCACAGCTTGCTGAACAATTCCGCAGCATGCAGGAGGACTACGCCGCGTATGCCGCATCCCACGGCGTGCTGCCCATGCCCGATGGTTACGACCCGGTGCGCCAGGTGATGATCAACACCTTCGTCAACTACTGGATCCCGGCCTACCGCAACACGGTGCTGGTCGGACTCGCCGGGCTGTTGGCGCTGTTCTCCTTCTGGTGGGTGCGGCGTCGGCGCAAGGCGATGCAGTGAGCGGCTACCTGCAGCTCAGCCCGTGGCCGGGCGAAGACGGCGGGCCACAGCGACTGCAGGTGCCGCGCAATGGCAACCGGATAATGGCCGCGCACGCGGTCGCGTACGCAGCGGCGGCATCAGCCAGGGAGTGGTGTTTCCCAGCCCGGGCTGGGACCGCGACCTGTACTGGTGCTCCACGGGCCGCCTGGCAAGGATCCACATCACATGAACCCAAAAACCATTCTGATCACCGGCGCTGGCAGCGGCATCGGCCGCGACAGCGCTTTTGCGCTGGCTGCGCGCGGGCACCGCGTGCTCGCAACCACCTTTGACGAGGAGCAGGCTGTGGCCCTGCGCGCCGACTGTAGCGCGCGCAGTCTGAAACTCGAGGTGTTCCAGCTCGACATCACGTCCGCGCACGACCGGGGCAAGATTCTTCCGCTCGAACTCGACGTGCTGATCAACAACGCGGCGGTTGGCGAATCGGGTTCCCTGGCCGAGGTCGATGTGGACCGCATCCGCAAGGCATTCGAGGTGAACGTATTCGCCACTCTGGAACTTACCCAGCTCGCGCTGCGCGGCATGATCGCCCGCCGCCGCGGCACGGTGCTGCTGGTGAGCTCGATCGCCGGGCGCATGCCGATGCCTTTCCTGATGCCGTATTCGATGACCAAGTTCGCCCTTTCGGCGGCGGGTGCCGGCTTGCGTGCCGAACTCGACCAGCTTGGCGCCAATGTGCATGTGGCCTTGATTGAACCCGGCGCCATCCACACCGGCTTCAATCAGGCGATGACCGCGCGCAAATACGCATGGATGGACGAGAAGTCGTACTTCCACGCGCAGTCCGCAAAGATGAGGGCCAAGGAGGCGCGCGTGTTCGGCCTGCTGGAGGCGCGCGACACCCGCTCCATCGTGGCGCAAATTGTGCGGGCCAGTGAAGCGCGCCGCCCGAAGCTGCGCTATGTGGCGCCTTGGGCACAAGGCGTGCTGGTGCGCCTGGCGCGTATCTTTGGAGTCTGAGCATGCGCAAATTCTTCGTCTGGGGCCTGCTACCGCTGCTGCTATTGGGCGCGGCGGCCTACCTGTTTCGAGCGCCCTTGGCAATGGCGATTGCTGCCCGCGTGGCGGTACAACGTCTTGCAGCCGATGCGATCAAGGAACTGCCGGACGGTCTGCATGTGGGCATTTGCGGCGCCGGGTCACCGTTCACCGACGACAAACGCTCTGGCCCCTGCACGTTGGTGGTGGCCGGCCAGCGCATGTTCGTGTTCGACAGCGGCAGCGGCAGCGCACGCGTGATTGGCAAGATGGGTTTCAACCAGGGCCGGATTGCCGCCATCTTTCTGACCCACTTCCATTCGGACCACATCGACGGCCTGGGTGAACTGATGCTGCAGCGCTGGGTCTCGGTCGGGAACACCACACCGGTGCCGGTGTACGGGCCGCCTGGGGTCGAGTTGGTTCTGGCTGGCTTCATGCAGGCCTACGCACAGGACCAGCATTACCGTGTTGCCCACCATGGCGACGCCACCGTCCCGCGCAGTGGCTTTGGTGGCCAGGCCATGCCATTCACGCCCGGGCCCGATGGGCGCGCTGTTGTGCTCAAGGATGCGGACCTGGAGATCACCGCCTTTGTGGTCGACCACAAGCCGGTACACCCGGCAATCGGTTACCGCATCGTTTACAAGGGCCGCAGCGTGGTGCTCAGTGGTGATACCAAAAAGTCGGCCGCAGTGCAGCGCGAAGCGGCGCAGGCCGATGTGCTCGTGCACGAAGCCATCTCCAAGCCACTGGTGGGCATGATGCGCCAGGCTGCCGTGCAGGCCGGGCGCAACAACCTGGTGAAAATTTTCGACGACATCCTGGGCTACCACACCAGCCCCGAAGAAGCCGCGCAGACCGCACGCGAGGCGGGCGCCCGCTACCTGGTGCTGAACCACATCGTGCCAGTGCTGCCCCTGCCCGGCCTGGAAACCGCATTTTTGGGCAAGGCTGCAAACTTCTTTACTGGCCCTATCCGTATTGCCAGCGACGGCGATTTTCTGAGCCTGCCCGCCAGCTCCAGCGACATCAAACTGACCCATCGCTTTTAAGCTGGAAAGCATGCCCAAGCTGCCCATCATCACCAAGGTGCTGCGCACCCCGGAGGCGCGTTTTGCGAACCTGCCCGACTTCCCGTGGAAACCGCAGTACCAACAACTCGCCGAACTGCGCGTGGCCTACATCGACGAAGGCCCGCGCGACGCGCCGGTGATGCTGCTGATGCACGGCGAGCCAACCTGGTCGTTCCTGTACCGCAAAATGATTCCGCCTCTGCTGCAGGCCGGCTACCGGGTGGTGGCGCCGGACTTGATCGGGTTCGGGCGGTCCGACAAACCGGCGCGCAAGGCGGACTACTCGTACTTCAACCATGTGTTGTGGATGCACGCCTGGATGGAGGCCATCGACCTGCGCCAAATCACACTGTTCTGCCAGGACTGGGGGTCGCTGATTGGCCTGCGCCTGGCGGCACAGTCGCCAGACCGCTTCGAGCGCATCGTGCTGGCCAATGGCGGCTTGCCAACCGGCACTGAAGCGGTACCAAATGCGTTCAAGATCTGGCGTGCTTTCTCACGCTACAGCCCCTGGTTTCCGATCGGGCGCATCGTCAAGGCGGGTTGCGTGAACGGTTTGAGCAAGGCCGAAGTCGCCGCCTACAACGCACCCTTCCCGTCTGCCGGCTACCGGGTGGCGGCGTGCATCTTCCCTGGTTTCGTACCGACCAGCCCACGCGACCCGGAACGCGCCAACAACGAACGGGCCTGGGAAGTCTTCAAACGTTGGGAGAAGCCGTTTCTGACCCTGTTCAGCAACCGCGACCCGGTGACCCGCGGCGGCCACAAGGTCTGGCAAAAACTGGTGCCCGGCGCGCAGGGGCAACCACACGCCATTACCCGCGACGCGGGGCACTTCCTGCAAGAGGACAAGGGCGTGGAGGTGGCGCAGGCGATTGTGGCGTTCATGCGCGCCACGCCCGGCACCTGATACCGATCCGCGTTCGAAAGACAAGAAGTGGGGCGACGGCATTGGCCTGCCAAGGAGGCAGGTAGCCGCGTTGGTGCGCCGCGCGCCCGCCACGCTTGCAGGATCAGGCCGGTGGGGCGCTCTGCGCAGCGAAATAACGGAGGAGGCAGAAGGCCGGGGGACATTCGCGGAGCAGAGTGCCGCGCTGGTCTGATCCCGCCCACAC
>JAJAZK010000429.1 GCA_026785765.1 Rhodoferax sp.
CAGCAGGCGCAGCGTGGGAGCCATGCGCGCCACCATCGCGGCGACCCCGCCCTCTTGCAGGAAGGTACGGCTGAGCACGTGGTCGTCGCCGCCAGCCGTTGCTGGTGCGGCCGGGGACGTGGGTTGCGGATCAGGAAATGTGGGCATGGTCTTTGGCTCAGGCTCTATGCTACGCGGTGAGGCACCGGCGCGGGCCGGTGCGCCAGGCCGGGCTACACGCCTTTCAGCCGGCCGACTGCGCCTGGCGTGGGTAGAGCCCGGTGAGGGGCTACGAAACGCGAGGGGTTTACCCGAAGTCGAGGCGGCTTTCAGGTCGGGCGGTGGGCCTGCGGCTGCCAAGGCTGGAGAAACCGGGGACGCCTTGCGCGCGCTGGCGCCTGCCGAGCCGTAACGCCACGCCAAACGGCGCGTCCGCGTCAGTGGCCGACCTGTAAATCGTTGCGACCGGTGCGGTCCTTGCCGCGCAGCAGCCACAGCGGCCGGGATGCAAACGCCACCGGCACGCCCGACTTGCCGTCCACAGGATTGAGATCGCGTTCGAACACCGAAGTGCCGGGCATGTAGCGCAGCGCCACGCCGGTACGGCGCTGCGTCGAATGATTCACCCGCGCACCGTGAATCATGTAGACGTCGTGCATCGACATCTGGCCGCTCTGCAGCTGCAGATCCACCGCGGTCGACACATCGAACGTGGACTCGTCGGCGCGCTGCTGCAACACCAGATCGGTGCGGTCTTCATGCAAATGCGGAAGGCACTGGCGCGCGGCGTGCGAGCCCGGTATCACGCGCAGGCAGCCGTTGTCCGTGGTCGACGGATCGAGTGCGACCCAGACCGTGCAGTTGTCCAGCGGACGGATGGGCCAGTAGTGGCCGTCCTGGTGCCAGGGTGTCTCGTGCCCGTCACCGGCGGGTTTGCAGAACACATGGCAACCCCACAGAAGGATGTCGGGGCCGATGACCTGCTCGACCAGGTCCAGAATGTCGGGATCGTTGGCCAGGTCAAGGAAATCCTGGTGACCGCGCACGCCCTCGGCATTGGGCGCGCCATTTTGACCCACCACGTGGGCACTGACCAGCTTCTCGGGGCGTACGTCCGGGTTGTCGCGTATCAGCCGCTCGAGTGAAATACGCAGCTGCTGCACCCGCTGCTCGGGCAGCCGGAACGACGGGATCAGGTAACCCGCTGCACGGTATTGGGTGGCCTCTGCGGCGCTCAAACGAGCCATGGTGTCCTCCAGTCAAGTTAACGTGAAATAACTTTCATCCTAGAAACCGCAGTTGGACGCGCCCGAGTGGGCTGCGATGGGGTGCGCTGGCAAGGCGCGACGACGCTGCGGGCTTCTGCCCGCAAGGAGAAGCAACGCCGCTGGCGTGCGCCAGTGCGGCTCAATCGGGTGCGTAGCGTGGTCACCATTGAGGTGACTTTGCTGGTGCGCACAAAAGCTGGAGTTCATAAGGCGCATCCAGCGGAAGAAAACGGTCAACTGCGGTTTCTAGGATGATTGAACACCACATCGACATCCCCACCGCCGACGGCGCAATGAACAGCTTCGTCGTGCACCCGGAAGAAGGCGGCCCGCATCCGGTGGTGCTGTTCTACATGGACGCACCAGGTAAACGCGAGGAACTGCATGACATGGCACGGCGTCTTGCGGCCGTGGGTTACTTTGTGGTGCTGCCCAATTTGTACTACCGGCGTGAGCGCGACTTCTGGCTCAAGGAGCGTACCGAGGCCGCGCTGGCGCATATGTTCACGCTGATGGATTCGCTTGACGCCGCCACAACCGCATGCGATACGCGGGCCATGCTGCAATTCGTTGACACACAACCACACGCAAACGCGCGCCGCGTCGGCGCGGTGGGTTATTGCATGAGTGGCCCGTTCGTGATGTGGGCCGCAGCCGCCTTTGCGGATCGCTTGCGTTGCATCGCATCCATTCACGGCGCCAACATGGCGACAGCGGCGACCGATTCACCGCACCGCATGGCGCCCCGGATTCGTTGCGAAAGTTACTTCGCCTGCGCCGAGATCGACAAATGGGCGCCACCGGCGGACATTGCGCAGTTGCAAGAAGCACTGCAGGCGGGGGGTACGCCGCATCGCATCGAGTGGTACCCGGAGGTGGAGCATGGCTTTGTATTTCCGCTGCGCGCGGGCGTCTACAACAGGGCCGCCGCGGAGCGGCATTGGGAGCGCCTGTTCAGCTTGTTTGCGAGGAATCTGCAGGCGCCAGATTGACCTGAGGCGTGTCAGTGACAGTCGTCCTCGCGCTGGTGATGGCATCGGCTGGCGCAGGCTGGCAACGCCCGCTGCTCAGGCGCGCTTCTTCTTGTCGGCGTACATCGCGCCGTCCGCACGGTGTGTGAGCGATTCCACGCTGTCCCCCGGGATGGCCGCCGCCACGCCTACGCTGATGCTGGCCTGCAATCCAGCGGTAACCGATGACCAGTCCCAGGCGCGCACGGCAGCACCAATGCGCGCGCAGACCTGCTGCGCGACGCGCAGCTCGGCGTTCTTGAAAACGATCACGAACTCGTCACCGGCCAGGCGTGCCGCCATGTCGTTTTCGCGGATGTGGGATTTAAGGATCTGCCCAATGCGCTTGAGCACGGCGTCGCCAACCTGGTGCGAGAAGCAGTCGTTGATTTGCTTGAACTGGTCGACATCGATCAGCGCCACGCAGGGCGGCAGGCCGCGCTCCAGTCCGCTGCGCAACAGCTCGCCGGCGTAGAGTTCGAAGTTGCGCCGGTTCGGGATACCGGTGAGCGCGTCTTCGAGCGACAGCTTCTCCAGTCGCCGCGAGGTCGCCTCCAGGCGGTGGACACTCTCCTCGCGCTGGCGCAGGTCGACCTGCCACTCAACCACCTTTTCCCGGGTTTCCAGTCCGTCCGAGCGGATCAGCTGCTCGCGCAGGCGCAAACGGCGCAATTCGTCCAGGGCCTCACCGTTCAAACCCTGGGCGACGTATAGCTGCGACGACAATAAATGCCCCAGGCAGGCGAGTTGTTCGTGTTCGACTTCGATCGCGATTTCACTCATGCGCGCCGAATGCTGCAAGGCACTGGGCCAGTCGCGCTGCGCCCAGGCTATTTCGGCGCGCACCCAACTCTCCAGGGCCGCCAACCAGGTGACCGTGCCGTAGCGCCGGGCCCAACCGGCCAGGGCCTCCACATCCAGCAAGGCCTGCCCGATGCGGCCGTGCCAGCATTGGTCCAGGGCCAGGCCGAACAACAACACGGCCTCGGTCGTCACCTGCGTTCCCAGACTGTCCCCGGAGCTTTCGGCCGCTGCCATAGGGCCAGTACGGTTTCGCGCAATATGCGCATCTGGTCGAGCGGCGGCAACGCACCGACGTAGTAACGCTCGTAGAACAGCCGGATCACCTCGGTCCACCACTGGTTGACGCGCGGCTGGAAGGTGCTCAATGCGGGCTGGGCTTTCTCTGCCATATGGATCGCGGTACGCAGCGCCTGCTCGGCCTTTTCGAAACTGTGGCTCCAGAAGTAGGCAACACCGAGTGCGTTGTATGACAGCACGCTGTGTTCGTCCTTTTCCAGGAACTGGCTCAGACGCACACTGAGCAGGGCGGCTTCCACCGCCTCTTCGTTGCGCCCCAGATTGATCGACACAAAGGCATGGGTGGTCAGCGCCATGACTTCGCCCGACGTGTCCCCGAGTAGCTGGAAAACCTGGGCGGCGCGCTGGCTGGCGCGGTGCGCGCGGCGGTAGCGCGACAACATGCGGTCGCAATGCGCCAGGCACAACAGCGCACGCGCCTCAAAGTGCCGGTTGCCGACCGCCTCAGCCGCCTTGAAGATAGTTTGCGAAGTTTGCCTGCCGGTCTGCACGTCGCCGCGGTCGAGTGCCGCGTGTGCGCTGCGCAGCAGGGCATCGAGTTCCTTGTCGTGGCGTTCGTGCAAATCGATTCCCATAGCCTGATTTTGCTTGAGAATCCAGCCGGACTGAATGCCCGGGCTAAACTGCGCGCCACATCATCATGACAATCCGACCGTGGCTGTTTCCCGTCCCATGAATGTCTTCGCCGGCTTTGTGTTGTCGATTGCTTTGTTGTATGCAGCGGTGCTCGGGGCCCTGTGGTTCGGTCAGGAGAAACTGCTGTTTTTCCCAACCGTGCTGCCAACCGATCGCGTTTTGGCCAAGGCGCCGGATATCCGGGAAGTCTGGATCGACGTGCCCGGTGCACGCCTGAACGCCTTGCACCTGCGCCTGCCCAACCCCAAGGGCGTGGTTTTTTTCCTGCATGGCAACGCGGGCAGCCTGGAGACCTGGTTTGTCAATCCGGAATACTACCGGCGTGCGAACTTTGACCTTTTCATGATCGACTATCGCGGTTATGGCAAGAGCAGCGGCCGCATCGAGAGCGAGGAGCAGTTGCGTGCAGACGTGCGTGCCGCGTGGGCGTCCGTTGCGCCGCAGTACGAAGACCGCAAGCGGGTGTTGTACGGCAGGTCGCTCGGTACCGGCCTGGCCGTGGGCCTGGCGGCCGAAATGTCCACCACCCCGGCGCCGGATTTGACCGTGCTGGTTTCTGCGTACACCAGCATGGCAGCGCTGGCCAGGGAGCATTACCGCTGGGTGCCGCAGTTTCTGTTGCGCTACCCGATGCGCAGCGATGTCTTGATCGGCCAGGTGCGTGGCCCGGTTTTGCTGATCCATGGCGAACGCGACCCGCTCATCGCGCCGAGCCACAGCGATGCCCTGCGCGCGCTGATGGCGGACGCGACCGTGGCGGCTATCTCTGGGGCGGGCCACAACGACTTGCAGGAATTCGACGACTACCTTCGCGCCCTCGAACGCGCACTGGCGGCATTGTGAGCGCCGCCGGGCCGCCCCCAAGGCGCTCGCTACCGCAGTCGTCAGGCGAAGGTATACCGGCAAGCCGTGTGGCGGAGCGTGTCGGATCGGCATGGGTACACTAATTCGGCATCAGAAAACCAAGGAGACAGCGTGGCCCTATCAGACATTGACATCGCCCAGGCGGCAACCCTCAAGCCCATCCTGCAAATTGCGCAGGAGCGTTTGCGGATCCCGCTCGAGGCCCTGGAGCCCTATGG
>JAJAZK010000430.1 GCA_026785765.1 Rhodoferax sp.
CTCGCCATACAGCTTCTTGCCACTGGCGACGGGGAAGTTCTCGGTGCCCTTGTCTTCGATCGCACGGCGCAGGCTGTCGTAATAGACGGCGTAGGCCTTTTCGCGGGTGGCCGGGCTGACATAACGCTTTTTCGGGCGCGCGTTCTCCAGGTTGATACGGCGCTCGATTTCGGCCAGCGACTTCACCAGCTGGCGGCGTTTTTCTTCCTGCGCGGCCTGCTCGGGCGAGGTGCTGGCGCGTTTGGGCTCTGGTGGCAACAAGGCCGCAAGCTGTTTGCGCACCTGCGCCAGCAGCACCGTCTGCTGCTCCTTCAGCAACTGCACCGAACTCTGCGTCTGCTCCTCCTGCGTATCGCCAGCCTCGACCACAGTGGAGGGCGGCAATGGTGTCGTAGCGCGGCCAGCGTCAGCGTCTCCACCACCGGCCATATTGGCCTGGGCAATGGCGCGCGCCTTGTCCGGGACCTCGTTGGTGCGCGCGTTGACCAGTATCACTTCCAGCGGTGTGTCCTCAAACACGCGGTTGAATCGCTCCGGATCGACGAAACGGACCGTCAACACAGCCGCATGGACGACCACCGAAGCGCCCAAGGCGAGCTGGAGGGTGCTGAAGGATCGCAGGTTCACGACACTGAATTATCAACTGTGGGCGGCTCCGCGTCGGCCACATCCACGGCAATTGCAATCGGGCCGGCCACCACCTCATCTTCGTCGTCACTCGTTGACTCAAGACCTGGGCCCCGGTCCGTCGGCCCGGCTACTGCCAGGTCCAGGCGCTCCACCACTGTACCGACCAGGTCCATCGTAATCTCGTCAATATCTCCAAGCTTTACGCGCACTTTGGCCGCGCGCGGCAGGTCGCGGGCGCCAACCACCTGCAACACCAGCGGCAACTGATCGGCACGCACCATGTTCTCCTTGAAAACCGCCCCAACCAGTTCCGTTATCGCGTTCTGTTGCAGGTACTTCAGCGTCCAGAAGCGCTCCATCGCGCCCTGGTAAGCGTTGTAACTGGAGTAGGCGGCATCAAATGCGGAAATGACGGAGAACAACTCGGCGTCCTTGGGTTTGAATGGTGCCGCCAGCGCCGCAGTGCGACCATGGCGCGCGCAGGCGATGATCTGCCACTGGTTGACCAGATCGGTGTAGCGGCGTAGCGGCGATGTGCTCCAGGCGTAACTCTTGACGCCAATGCCGGCATGCGGCAAGGCCTTGGTTCCCATGCGCACCTTCACACCTGGGGCCAGGCTGGCCTGACTGCGGTAGATGGCTGGCACACCGAGCTCGGCCATCCAGTTTCCCCAGCTGCTGTTGGCCAGGATCATTGCCTCGGCCACGATCAGGTCCAGCGGTGCCCCACGCTGGCGCAGCGTGATCCGGACCTGTTCGCTGCCGTTGGGTTCGCCACCGGCGTTGCCGTGCAGCCGGAAGTTGTAGTCCGGACGGTTGAAGGTCTCCGGTTTGCCCCGCACCAGTTCACGCCCGGCCTTCAGATGGCGCGCCAGCCGGTACAGGAAGCCCAGTTGCTTGCGTAGCGCCTCGGCTGGCTCGGTCGCCGCACACTCACTTTGCGCAGGTTCGATGTGCGAGTTTTCCAGCCACTCCTGGGTCACCACGGCATCGAGGTGGTCGTGGCGCAGGTTGGCCATGACGGGTACACGCTCCAGCCGCGTCTCGCTGCCCAGGATCTCCAGACTGCGCTCGTCCAGCCGCACATACAGGGAAACTGCCGGGCAGTCGCGGCCCTCCTGCAACGTGTAGGCCTGTACCACGGCGTCGGGCAACATGGTGATCTTGAAGCCGGGCATGTACACCGTCGACAGCCGGGACCGCGCCACAAGGTCTAGCGCCGAGCCTTTGCCCAGCGCAAGAGCGGGCGCCGCGATATGGATGCCAACCGTGACTTCGCCAGAGCCCAGGCCCGCCACGCTCAAGGCATCGTCGATCTCGGTCGTGGCGGAGTCGTCGATGGAGAATGCCTGGACCATGGCGCGCGGCAAATCGTCCTTGACGGCGGGTGCATCCAGCGCCGGGAAGCCCATGCCTTGAGGGAAGTTTTCGAGCAGAAAGCGCTGCCAATGGAACTGGTAGGCGGAATCGATCGCACCGGCTTTTTGCAACAGGTCCAGCGGCGCCAGCCGGGTGGCGCGTGCTGCCTCCACCACCGCCTTGTACTCCGGCGCATTCTTGTCTGGCTTGAACAGAATCTTGTACAGGTGGTCACGCACCGGCTGCGGGCACTGCCCGGACGCGAGCTCGGTCACCCAGGCGCCGATTTGTGTCTGCACCTGCTGTTTCTTGTCGATCGCCGCAAGAGCCAGGGCAATCACATCCGCTGGCGCCTTGCGAAAGCGGCCCTTGCTGGCCCGTCGGAAGTAGTGCGGCGCCTCGTACAGACGAAACAAGGTGCCGGCCTGCTGCTCGAGTGTGGCATTGGCACTGAAGTAGTCGCGCGCCAGCTCGGCGAATCCGAATTCCTCAGGCGGCGAAAACTCCCACGCCAGCTCCAGTTCGATGGCCTGACTGACGGCCTGTGCGGCATCGACAAACTGGGCTGGTGCCGGCTTGTCGAAGCGCAGCAGCATGTTGGCCGCCTTCACCTTGATGCGTTTGCCACTCTCGAGCTCCACCTGGGCCGATGATTCGGCCTCGGACAGGACACGACCGGCCATGAACTTGCCGCCTTCTTCAAACAATAGGAACATGCCGGAATTGTCCCAGCAATTGGCCGACTACCCTGATTGGCGCGCCGGATGCGCAACCGGACACGGGATAATCGCGGCATGGCCGTCGTGTTTGAAAAGCCCCCGCTCTGGGCCCGTATCGTGCCCTGGTTCAAAGGTTTTGATACGCCGTTGGTGGTGGTGGTGCTGATGCTCGCCAGTGCCGGTCTGCTGACCATGTATTCGTCGGGATTCGACCACGGCACCCGGTTCGCGGACCATGGCCGCAATATGTTGATCGCGTTCGCTCTGATGTTCCTGGTGGCCCAGGTCCCACCGCAGCGCCTGATGGCAGTCGCGGTCCCACTGTACGTATTGGGCGTGGCACTGCTGGTGGCAGTAGCGCTGTTTGGCGTTACCAAAAAAGGCGCTACCCGCTGGCTCAACCTGGGCGTGACGATACAGCCCAGTGAGATCCTCAAGATCGCGATACCGCTGGTGCTGGCCTGGTGGTTCCAGAAACGCGAGGGCCAACTGCGGCCGCTGGATTTCCTGGTGGGCGGGCTGCTGCTGGCGTTGCCAGTCGCAATGATCATGAAACAACCCGATCTGGGAACCGCCCTGCTGGTGCTTTCGGCCGGGTTGTCGGTGATTTTCTTCGCCGGTCTGCGCTGGCGGCTGGTGGTTCCACCGGCCTTGTTGTTCGTGTTGCTGGTGCTGCTGCTGGTGACGTTCGAACCCGATTTGTGCGCGGACGGTGTGCGCTGGGTGGTGCTGCGCGACTATCAGCAACAACGCATCTGCACGCTGCTCGACCCGACCAAGGATCCGCTGGGCAAGGGTTTTCATATCATCCAGGGAATGATCGCCATCGGTTCGGGCGGCGTTTGGGGCAAGGGCTTCATGCAGGGCACGCAAACCCACCTGGAGTTCATTCCCGAGCGCACGACCGATTTCATCTTCGCCGCCTTCTCCGAAGAGTTCGGACTGCTTGGCAACCTGTTGCTGCTCGGCGCGTTCCTGTTCCTGGTGCTGCGCGCGCTGACCATCGCACTGGATGCACCCACCGTTTTCTCACGCCTGCTGGCGGGTGCGCTGGCAATGATTTTTTTCTCTTACGCATTTGTGAACGTAGGCATGGTGAGCGGCATCTTGCCGGTGGTGGGCGTACCGCTGCCTTTCATCAGTTATGGCGGCACCGCAATGGTGACGCTGGGACTGGCGCTGGGCATGCTGATGTCGATTGCCAAGTCCAAACGCCTGGTGCAATCGTGAGCACCGCCGGGCCGCTCCCAAGGCGCTCGGTACCGCAGCCGCCAGGCGAAAGTACTCCTGTGAGTACGCATTTCCCGGTCTCCATCATCGGCGTTGGCAACATGGGCAGTGCAATGGCGCAGCACCTGTTGTCCGACGGGTGGACCGTCCACGTACACGATCTGGACCAGAGCCGCTGCGACGCCCTGGCGGCGTTGGGCGCCACCAGCCATCCCGGCGCGGCGGCTGCCGCCGCCAGTGCCAAGACCTGTATTGTGTGTGTGGTCACGGCCGAGCAGGCCTGCGACGTAGTGTTCGGCGCGGGTGGCGTCGGCGCCGCCATGGCGCTGGGGAGTTGTGTTGTGCTGTGTCCAACCATGGCCCCGCAAGAGGTGCACGACATTGCCGAAAGGTTGCGGCCGCTGGGCATTTTCTGCGTCGACGCGCCGATGTCGGGAGGACCGGCGCGGGCGCGCGACGGCAGTATGAGCCTGATGGTGGCCTGCCCGGACATGGTGTTCGAACGCCAGCGTCCCCTGCTGCAGACTTTGTCGTCCAGGCTGTTCCGTATCAGTGAGCGCCCCGGTGATGGCGCACGCACCAAACTGGTCAACAACCTGGCGGCGGGGATCAATCTGGTGGCTGCGGCCGAGGTGCTGGTGATGGCCGGGCGCATGGGGCTGGACGCGACACGCACGCTGCAGGTGATCGAGCAGTCCAGCGGCCAAAGTTGGATCGGCTCGGAGCGGATGCGCCGCGCAATCGCAGGCGATCTGGCGCCGCGGGCGCACATGAGCCTGCTGGAAAAGGACACCCGGCTCGCCGTGCAGGCGGCGCTGGCGGCAGGATTCCAGGGGCCGTTGGGGGCAAGCGCAAGGGACGTGTTCGCCAAGGCCAGCGCCGCCGGACTCGCTGATGCGGACGACGCGGCACTGTTGCAGTGGCTGCAGCAATCGGAGTGAAGCGCGCTTCATCCAGTGCGCCTGTGGCGCCAGTCCACAGCCGGCAACTGTCAGTCGCCAGTCGCCAACAGGGTCTATCGTGCGCTCGCTAAAATACACCATGATCTCCCGCGAACCCACCATTGAACGATTGGCCATCGCAAAGGCCCTGTTGTTGACACCGTTCGGCCTGGACGAATCCCACCTGTCCCGAGCCTTGGCCGAAATCAAGGCGCACCAGGTCGATGAAGCCGACCTCTACTTCCAGTACACCCGCAGCGAGGGTTGGAGTCTGGAAGAAGGCATCGTGAAAACCGGCTCCTTCAGCATCGACCAGGGTGTCGGGGTACGCGCCGTCAGCGGCGAGAAAACTGCCTTTGCGTATTCGGACGACATATCAAATGCCTCGCTGCTCGACGCCGCGCGTACGGTACGTTCCATATCGCGCGCCGCCCAAGGTGCCAAGACCCGGCTGACGCGCCGCAAACTGGCGCCTGCGCGTTCCCTCTATCCGGACCTGGACCCGATCACGACGCTGGACAGCAACACCAAGGTCGAGTTGCTGGGCCGGGTCGAAAAAATGGCCCGTGCACGTGATCCGCGGGTGGTGCAGGTCATGGCTGGCCTGGCCAGCGAATACGACGTGGTGCTGGTGGCGCGCGCCGACGGTACCATTGCCGCCGATGTGCGGCCGCTGGTTCGGCTCAGCCTGACGGTAATTGCCGAGCAAAAAGGCCGACGCGAGATGGGCAGCGCCGGCGGCGGCGGCCGCTTCGGCCTGGCCTACTTCGACGATGCAATGATCACGCGGTACGTAGACGAAGCGGTGGGTGCGGCCTTGACCAATCTGGAGTCGCGGCCGGTTCCGGCCGGGGAAATGACGGTAGTACTCGGCCCGGGCTGGCCGGGCGTGTTGTTGCACGAAGCCATTGGCCACGGGCTCGAGGGAGACTTCAACCGCAAGGGCTCGAGCGCCTTTAGCGGCCGTATCGGGCAGCGCGTGGCGGCCAAAGGCGTGACTGTGCTCGACGACGGCACCATCCCCGACCGGCGCGGTTCACTCAACGTGGACGACGAGGGTTATGCAAGCCAGCGCAACGTTCTGATCGAGGACGGGATTCTCAAGGGTTACATCCAGGATTCGATGAACGCGCGTCTCAGCGGCACGGTTCCGACCGGAAACGGGCGCCGCGAAAGTTACGCCCATGTTCCGATGCCGCGCATGACCAACACTTATATGCTGGGTGGCGACAAGGTGCCGGCGGAAATCATTGCCAGCATTCAGCGTGGCCTGTACGCCACCAATTTCGGCGGCGGCCAGGTCGACATCACATCCGGCAAGTTTGTCTTTTCGGCCAGCGAGGCGTTCTGGGTCGAAAAAGGGAAAATCCTGTATCCGGTGAAAGGGGCCACCATCGTGGGCAACGGGCCAGATGCGCTGACCCGCGTGACGATGATCGGCAACGACATGCGCCTGGACAGCGGCGTTGGCGTCTGTGGGAAGGAAGGCCAGAGTGTGCCGGTCGGCGTCGGCCAACCCACACTGCGCATCGACGGCCTGACTGTCGGCGGCACCGCCTGAGCCGTCACACCCGGATTGCTTCATGCTACAGTTAATTACATGACATCGGCCCGGTTTTTCTCTGGCTTCTTTTGGTTCTCGCGCATCGGCAGCGCACGGGAGATCTAGACAGTTTCCAAAACTCGACGGAGATTTCTGTAAAACCGCCGGCGATCCCGGCGGTTTTTTGTTTTTTACGCACCCGTTTAGCCACAAATCCGTTCCAGGAGCCACCATGACAAACCCGACCACCAGTTGGCAGCCCGCCAGCCCCGACCAACGCAGCCACGGCGAGCGCCGGCGCAGCAACCCAATTTCGGACCGGACCAGTCAGACCGATGACGAACGCATCAAGGCCATCAACGTACTCCCACCGCCTGAACACCTGATTCGCTTTTTCCCAATCAGTGGCACACCGGTGGAAAAGTTGATCAAGGCGACGCGGGCCAACATCCAGAACATCATGGCCGGCAGCGATCGGCGCCTGCTGGTAGTAATGGGTCCATGCTCGATCCACGATCCGGTCGCTGCGCTCGACTACGCGCGCCAGCTTCTGGTGCAGCGCCAGCGCCACCGCGACACACTCGAAATCGTGATGCGGGTGTATTTCGAGAAACCGCGCACCACAGTTGGCTGGAAAGGCCTGATCAACGACCCTTACCTGGACGAGACCTTCCGCATCGACGAGGGGCTGCGGATCGCGCGCCAGTTGCTGATAGAGATCAACCGCGTGGGCCTGCCCGCTGGCAGTGAGTTCCTGGACGTGATTTCGCCTCAGTACCTGGGCGACCTGATTTCCTGGGGCGCGATCGGCGCCCGTACCACCGAGAGCCAGGTACACCGTGAACTGGCCTCCGGTCTGTCAGCCCCGATCGGGTTCAAGAATGGCACCGATGGCAACATCCGCATTGCCACCGACGCGATCCAGGCGGCCGCCGGTGGCCACCACTTCCTGTCGGTGCACAAGAACGGCCAGGTGGCTATTGTGCAGACCAATGGCAACCCCAACTGCCACGTGATCCTGCGCGGCGGAAAGGCGCCGAATTACGACGCGGGCAGCGTCGCGGCGGCTTGCAGCCAACTCGGTGCAGCAGGACTTCCGCAAAGCTTGATGGTAGATTGCAGCCACGCCAACTGCAGCAAACAGCATGAAAAGCAGCTTGACGTGGCACTCAGCGTGGCGGGCCAGATCAGTGGCGGGTCGGGCAGCATCTTCGGCGTCATGGTGGAGAGCCACTTGCAGGCGGGTGCTCAGAAGTTCACCCCGGGGAAGGATGATTCCAGCCAATTGCAATACGGAAAAAGTATCACCGACGCCTGCCTTGGATGGGAGCACTCACTGCAGTTGCTCGAAACCCTGTCCGAAGCGGTTGCAGCCCGCGCGCGGCGCTGACGCCGCCGCGTGCCTTTGACTTGGAGTTACCGCAGCGCGCGGTTTTTCAGGGCGGCAACGAGCTTCTGGTGCACACCCCCAAAGCCACCATTGCTCATGCACACAATATGGTCACCACCGCGCACGACGGCGACAACCTGCTGCACCAAGCCCTCGATCGTGTCGGCAAACCGGATCTTGTCGCCCAGCGGCTGCAGTGCCTGCGCCGCATCCCAGCCCAGCCCGGCGGTATGGCAAAAGCTCAAATCGGCCTGCGCCAGGCTGGACGGCAACTGCGCCTTCATCTGGCCCAGCTTCATGGTGTTGGTGCGTGGTTCGAACAGGGCCAGGATGCGTGCGTCACTTCCCACGCTGCGGCGCAACCCCTCCACCGTGGTCCGGATGGCCGTTGGATGGTGGGCAAAGTCATCGTACACCGTGACCACCGCGTCCCGGCCCGACGCCCCGGCCATGTTGACCCGCGCGAGCACCTCCATGCGCCGGCGCACATTGGCAAAAGTGGCCAAGGCACAGGCCGCAGCGGCCGGATCCACACCAACGTGTTCCGCCGCGCCGATAGCGGCCAGGGCATTGAGCTGGTTGTGCACGCCCGTCAGCGACCAGCGCACCTCACCCACTGAAACACCGCGCAGCAGCACCTGAAACTGCTCCGGCTCGCCAAGTGCGCTGAAGTCACTCACCGTGGCGCCAAAACTGCGCACCTCACTCCAGCAACCCGCGTGCATGACACGCGCCAGGCTCTCTTCCAGCCCGTTCACGATTACTCGACCGCAGCCGTGTGGCCCCTGCCCGGGCACGATCCTCAACAGGTGGTGGAATTGGCGCTCGATCGCAGCCAGATCTTCGAAGATGTCGGCGTGGTCGAATTCCAGGTTGTTCAGCACGACCGTGCGCGGCCGGTAGTGCACAAACTTGCTACGTTTGTCAAAAAACGCTGTGTCGTATTCATCCGCCTCGATCACGAACAGGCTACGCCCCGCATGGGCAGCAGCCCTGGGCGGGCCGCCGAGCCGGGCCGAGACATCAAAGTTAAGCGGTACGCCACCGACCAGAAAGCCCGGCGCGAGTCCCGCCTGCTCGAGGATCCAGGCCAGCATGGCTGTGGTTGTAGTCTTGCCATGGGTTCCCGCCACAGCCAGCACATGACGCCCCTGCAACACATGATCAGACAACCATTGCGGGCCGCTGGTGTAAGGCGCGCCCGCGTCCAGAATGGCCTCCATCAGCGGATAACGCGGGCTGCCGTCTGCCACATGAGCGCGGCTGACCACGTTGCCAATCACAAACTGGTCGGGTCGCACATCGAGCTGCGCCGCCGCATAACCCTCGACCAGATCAATCCCGAGCGCACGCAACTGGTCGCTCATCGGCGGGTAGACACCGGTGTCGCATCCGGTCACGGTGTGCCCCTGCGCGCGCGCCAGCGCCGCCAGCCCACCCATGAACGTTCCGCATATGCCAAGGATATGGATGTGCATGCCGAAATTTTAGGTGAAGGCAGGCAAAATACTCCTTTATGCAGACCATCCCGCGCAGCGCCAGTTTCGAAATCGCTGCGACCGCAGCCCGCTTGGTCGCTGAAGAAGGCCTTGAATACGGCCCGGCAAAACGCCGCGCGGTGAAAATTCTAGGGCTCAATTCCCGTGCAGCCCTGCCAGGCAACGAGGTACTGGACGAGGCGCTGCGCGAATACATCGGCATGTTTCTGGCGCAAACCCAACCAGGTGAACTGGCCGCACTGCGCAGCCTTGCACTGTCCTGGATGCTGCGCATGGAGCAGTTTCACCCGTACTTGGGCGGCGCCGTCTGGCACGGTACCGCCACCCGCCACTCGGACATCCACATCGACCTGTTCTGCGACGACCCTAAATCTGCTGAACTTGCGCTGATCGACACCCGGGCGCAGTACGAACAGCGTACAGCGAGCGGTATACGCGGCCAGACGGTTGACACCTTGAGCATCCATGCGCGCTGCAGTGCTCTCGCCACGATGGTTGGTGTCCATCTGAAGACGTACGACCTTGACGATCTGCGCGGCGCCCTGCGCGAAGGCCCGCGTGGACGCGCCCTGCGTGGCGATATCAACAGCGTTCGGCGTTTGCTGGAGCAGGCGGCGAGATGAGCACACAGCCGGAAAGCACCAGCACACGCCGCCGATGGCTGTACGGAACGGTCGGGGCCATTGCTGGCGTGACTGGCATGGCCAGCTATTGGAGAGGCAGGCGCGAGCATGCAGGGGCGACCAGTCGATCGCCAATCTGGGACAGCAGTTTCGCCAGCTTGAGCGGCCCACCGACGCAGCTGCGCGACTTTGCCGGCAAACCCCTGCTACTCAACTTCTGGGCCACTTGGTGTCCCCCCTGCATTGAGGAATTTCCGCTGTTGGATGACTTTTATCGGAAAAACAGATCGAACGGATGGCAAGTGCTTGGATTGGCCGTGGATCAGGTGAAGGCTGTAGAAACTTTCCTGCAGCGAAATGGTGTCAGTTTTCCGATCGCGATGGCCGGATTGGCAGGCATCGACTTGAGCAGAACCCTTGGGAACCTCAGTGGCGGGTTGCCGTTTACGATTGTGTTTGGCGCCAGTGGAGAAGTGCTGCAGCGTAGAATAGGTCGTATATCGGAGCAGGATTTACGCACTTGGAGTAGCCTGCGCTAGCCTCCAACCATAGCAGCCGAGCGCTGCCGCCCCGATGCAAAACCCGTATCGGGCTGCTGGCGGCCGAATCCAGCCTGGCAAGTTCTTTTCAGATGTTCGAAGATACGCGTTTTTGGCCTTGAATTGAGGTAAATTCGCGCTTCAGAAGATTTAAATCGTTGGAGATTGCATGGACCTGAGAAAACTGAAAACTCTGATCGATCTTGTATCTGATTCAAATGTCTCGGAGCTTGAAATCACGGAAGCCGAAGGCAAGGTTCGCATCGTCAAGGCCAGCGTTGTCGCCCCCATACCACATTACGCCATGGCTCCAGCGCCTGTGGCCGCGCTTGCACCGGCACCAGTCGCGCCAACTGTGACGGTGCCCGCACCAGAGCCGATCAATACCGAACACGTGGTGAAGTCCCCGATGGTCGGAACTTTCTACCGCTCCGCATCACCTGGCACAAAAGCATTTGTCGAAATTGGCGACCAGATCAAAGAGGGCGAAACGGTTTGCATCGTCGAAGCCATGAAAATACTCAACGAGATCGAGGCCGACAAGACCGGAACCATCACCAAGATCCTGTGCGACAACGGGCAGGCAGTCGAGTACGGCCAACCCTTGTTCGTAATCGAATAGGGTCGGTTGCAGACTGTCATGTTCAAAAAGATCCTGGTCGCCAACCGCGGCGAAATCGCCCTGCGCATCCAGCGCGCCTGCCGTGAACTTGGTGTACGCGCCGTCATGGTCTATTCCGAGGCCGACCGGGAGGCTAAATATGTGAAGCTGGCCGAAGAAGCGGTGTGTATCGGGCCGGCCGCATCGGCCCTTAGTTACCTCAACATGCCAGCGATCATTTCTGCAGCCGAAGTGACCGACGCCGAGGCGATCCATCCCGGCTACGGCTTTCTCAGCGAGAACGCCGGCTTTGCCGAACGCGTCGAAAAAAGTGGTTTCCAGTTCATAGGGCCGACACCAGAGTCGATCCGCATCATGGGCGACAAGGTGTCGGCAAAACAGGCCATGATCAAGGCCGGCGTGCCCTGTGTGCCCGGCTCAGAAGGCGAATTGCCGGATGATCCGGCACAGATACGGCGTATCGCCAAACTGGTTGGCTACCCGGTCATTATCAAGGCGGCGGGCGGTGGGGGCGGGCGCGGCATGCGTGTGGTGCACACTGAAGCGGCGCTGGTCAATGCCGTACAAACGACCAAGGCCGAAGCCGGTGCCGCGTTCGGCAATCCGGCAGTCTATCTGGAGAAGTTCCTGCAGAACCCGCGCCATATCGAAATCCAGATCATGGCCGACAAGTTCAAGAATGTGGTTTATCTGGGCGAACGCGACTGCTCCATGCAGCGGCGGCACCAGAAAATCATCGAAGAGGCACCCGCTCCAGGCATTGCACGAAAACTGATCGAGCGCATCGGGGAGCGTTGCGTAGCCGCCTGCAAGAAGATTGGCTACCGCGGGGCGGGCACCTTCGAATTCCTGTACGAGAACGGTGAGTTCTATTTCATCGAGATGAATACCCGGGTCCAGGTGGAACATCCGGTTACCGAATTGATCACTGGCGTCGATATCGTGAAAATGCAGATCATGGTCGCGGCTGGCGAAAAACTGCCGTTCACGCAGCGCCAGATCGGGATCCGCGGGCACGCCATCGAATGCCGCATCAACGCCGAAGATCCTTACAAATTCACGCCATCGCCCGGGCGGATCACCATGTGGCATCCGCCCGGCGGACCCGGGGTGCGGGTGGATTCCCATATTTACAC
>JAJAZK010000431.1 GCA_026785765.1 Rhodoferax sp.
CAGCGGCGGCCACCACCTGCTCAATGCCCAGCAGGGTGCCGGGAAACCGCGCGGCCAGGTGGTCGGGCAGCAGGCTGAACGTGCTGTGTCCCAGTCGGCAATACCAGCGAGCGATCAACGTTCCGGCCGACGTCTTGCGGGCGTAGGTGCCGTGGCGGGCAAACCCGCAGCCCCCACTCGGATGCAGCGGGCAGCGATCAAGCCTTGCCAGACGCCAGTGTTCTCCGGTAACGTAGTGCTCGCCGGCAAACCCAGTCTCATACCGAAGCTGCACCGGCTCCAGGCCGGCCGGGTTGCAGCCCGCGCGGGCATTCCTTTTTGTGTCAACGATTGGCTTGCGACTCTAAGCCTTCGCCAAAGCCGGCCCCCATCTGCCGTTGCGCCCCCCGATCGTTCAAACCTCCCCTGCGGGGCTGCGCGGCGGGGGACGGCTGTGGACATGTGGACGATGCGCTGGCGCGCACCGGCACGGCCCGTGGACAACGCGAGTACGCGTTGCCCACCGCCCGCGCCTTCGACCACATGCCCACAGCCTGCGATCACCATGAGATTGAACGCAAGACAGGAACCCGTGTCCGGGTCTGCGTCAATGCCTCACCGCATGAACATGCCGGCCGGTTGCTCAATGCGGCAGGACCGCGGCGGTGATGTGCGATTCAACGCGACAGACAACAGCCGAGTCCCTTGGACTGTTCGATGACACGACGACCATCGGCTTCAAGCTCAGCCCTGTCCGTCCGGGTCATGTTGTACGGGAGTGAGCCGGCTGGGAGACCGTTCCGCGATGGCTTCATCACGATTCGCAACACGTTCCAGAAGTGCTTTTCACAGGCAGAGTTCAACGACGTCGTCGAGCAGGTGCTCGACCAGGAAGTCTTCGGGGTTGGCGGCGTCCTCGCGGTCGTTCTTGCCAACAGGGCAGCCTCGCAAAAGGTCAACCGAGTGCCTTGACGGCGTGTTGTACGCTCCAAAAATGTCTGCTACCGGCCTCTGTCCGTTCTGTGCCTTGCCCAGCGCGCGCATCCTGCTCCACAACGACCTCGCAGTCGTCGTGCGCGATGCCTACCCGGTCAGCCCGGGCCACACTTTGGTGATCCCCGTGCGTCACGTCGCGTCGTTCTTCGACACCACGGCTGATGAACGCTCTGCATTGCTGTCGTTGATGGATGCAGCGAAATGGTCGCTCCAAACGGAACTCGAGCCAGCCGGCAACAACATCGGGATTAACGATGGTCCCTCGGCCGGGCAGACCGTCGGCCATTTGCACATTCACCTTATTCCGCGCTACTTGGGCGACCGGCCAGACCCGCGCGGCGGCATACGCTGGGTCATCCCCGAAAACGCCGACTACTGGACTGAGGCGACATGAGTTGAAGACAGCCGCAGAAGTTCTGAACGCCTTTGAGAACATCCGTCGCGCGCAAACCGCGGGTGTCTACGCGCCGCACAAGCCGCTCCTGATTCTGCTGGCGCTGGCCCGGGTACAGCGTGGCGATCCGCGGCTCGTGGAATTCGTCGACATCGACAGCACGATGAAGAGGTTGCTCACCGAGTTCGGCCGCACTGGCGCGGCCAACACCCGTCACAACCCGTTCTGGCACTTGGCCACCGACGGCCAGGGCGCACTGTGGGATTTCAATCGTCCAGCCGAATGGCTCGATCGAGCGGCCGGTGCCACGCCTACGCTGGGCGAACTTCGACAGCAACATGCGCGGGCAGGTTTTCCGCCAGAGATCGACGACGCCTTGCGCCATGTCCCTGGCCTGCTTCAGGCCGTTGCCGCCCGCATTCTTGAGGCCCACTTCCCAGCCACTCTGCACGGGGACATCACCGCCACTGTGGGACTTGACCTTGACGGGCCTCCCGCGGCGCACGAAGGCGAGCCACACGCTGCCGGTTACGCACCGCAGAAACGCCGCCGACGCGATCCGGGCTTTCGAGAACGTGTGCTGCGCGCCTACGAGTACCGCTGCTGCGTTTGTGGCTTCAGCTTGCGGATCGGCCACATGCCTGCAGGCCTTGAAGCCGCACATATCCAGTGGCACCACATCGGAGGGCCGGACACCGAGCAGAACGGTCTGTCTTTGTGCGCGCTTCATCACAAGCTGTTCGACCTCGGCGTATTCACTGTCGAGCCAGCCGAACACCGTCTCGTCTTCAGTCAGCACGCCATTAGCGAAGATCGTGGCGTGACTGGCGGGCTTCAGTTTCACGGGCGCCGCATTCATGCCCCTCAGCACCCCGACCTGCTGCCCGCCGCCGTCCATCTGAACTGGAACTCTTCCAACGTATTCAAGTCACCGGCGCGGCCGGTCATCCCGATTCCGGCTGGCAGTTAACGAAACCCCTCGCAACAGCCCCCGAACTCGCTGATCAATATGCCCCAAGTGTCTGCTCGACCAAGGATGCTGTAGCACCGGACATCACCCACTCGAGGTGAACGCGTGCCCGGGTCAAACCCACAAACAGAAGACGACGACTCATCGGATCAAGCTGCACCAGATCGCATTCGGTCAGCACGATCGCGCGCGAAGCCTGCCCTTTGAAACGGCGGACAGAGTCAATCAGCAACTTCCCCTCGGTCCAGATTGCTCCACCGCCCGCGTCGTACCTGCCGGTGAACCGGCGAAGGGTCCAGTTGCCCAGCCGGTCCAGCCCCTGTAACAAGGAACGCTCCCGTCCCCTGAGGCTGACGATTGCGATGTCGGCGAGGTCGAAACCTCGCTGCAGGCATCGCTCTACAGCTTTCACCGTGCATGGCACCACGTCATCGACCCCGACGTAGACGATGGGGTCG
>JAJAZK010000432.1 GCA_026785765.1 Rhodoferax sp.
CGCGTGGGCAGCACGAGATGTCGCGTTATGGCGTGGCGCTGGGTGCGCGGGCCGAAACCTTCATGGCTTTCAGCGGAATGGGTGATCTGGTTCTGACGGCGACCGGCGATTTGTCTCGCAACCGCAGCGTCGGGCTGGCTCTGGCCTGTGGTCAGACGTTGCAACAGGCAGTCGCTGCACTGGGGCATGTGGCGGAGGGGGTGCACTGCGCGCGTACCGTGGTGCAACGCGCCCAGCGGCTTGGCGTGGTGATGCCAATCTGCGCTGCCGTTGTGGAATTGCTCGATGGTCGGCTCAACCCGGAGCAGGCCGTCGCCGCGCTGATGGCGCGCGGCGCACGCGACGAATAACCCACTCGGGCTACTCAGGTGCTTGTGTAAGCCAGTCGCACGTAAATCGGTGCGAACGATTCGGCCTGGGTGATCTCGATCAGGGTCTCCTTGGCCAATTCCAGCAGGGCCAGGAAGGTGACCACCAGCACCGGCACTCCTTTGCTGCCGTCAAAGAGATTCTCGAATTCGACGAAGCGGCGTCCTTGCAGACGCCTCAATACGATGCCCATGTGTTCACGCACGGAAAGCTCCTCGCGTGATATATGGTGGTGTTCGATCAGCCGCGCACGGTGCGCAATATCGCGCCAGGCCTGCTGCAAGTCGGCTACATGGACATCCGGAAAACGCACTTGCAGTGACTGTTGGATCACAACCTGTGCACGCAGAAAGTCCCGGCCGGCCTGCGGCAATGCGCCCAGGGCGGCTGCCGCCAGCTTGATTTGTTCGTATTCGAGCAAGCGGCGCACCAGTTCGGCACGCGGGTCTTCCGCCTCCTGGCCCGATGCGGCCTTACGCGGCGGCAGCAACATGCGCGACTTGATCTCAATCAGCATGGCGGCCATCAGCAGGTACTCTGCCGCCAGTTCCAGGTTGCGGCCCCGGATTTCGTCCACGTAGACCAGGTACTGGCGTGTCACGCCGACCATCGGGATGTCGAGGATGTTGAAGTTCTGCTTGCGAATCAAGTACAGCAGCAAGTCAAGCGGGCCTTCGAAGGCTTCAAGGAAAACCTCCAGCGCATCGGGCGGAATGTAGAGATCCTGCGGCATGGTGAACAGCGGTTCGCCATACAGTCTGGCCAGGGCCACCTGATCCACCACGTCGGGCATGTCAGGCTGTGCTGCCGACGCCACCAGGCCAGTGGCGAGCGCAGCGGCCCGGCCATCCGATACGTGCTGCGGTTCTTGCGTCATTCGCGGGTTGCTCGCTGCTGCCGTGCCATCGACCCTGCCCGCAGGTGCAGTCGCACGGCTCAGGAATGATCGGTCTGATAGACGTAGGGCTGTTGCGCGACGCCACCAGCACGGAACTCCTGCCATTCCTCCCGGTCCACGGTCTTGTCCCACAACAATTCGCGGCCCTCGCGCTGCTGGGCTTCCAACTGGGGCCGATCGTGCTTCATCGACGCGATGAACCGCGTGATTTCGGATTCGTAATCGGGACGGCGGAATATGGACATAGACTGGAACCTCTGGCCACAATTTTACAGGGGCGCCCATGAGACCTTCCATTCGCTGGCTGCTACTACTGGCCCTGACGCTTGCATTGGGCGGCTGTGATCCGCAGCGGATCAGCGAACTCGAGGAGGGTGTGGCCAGCGAGGCCGACGTTCGAGCGCGCTTTGGTGAGCCGGAGAAAATCTGGGACGGCTCCGCCGGGGCGCGCATCCTCGAGTACAACCGACAGCCAGCGGGCGCCAAAAACTACATGATCACGATCGGGGCGGACGGCAAGATGGCCGCCCTGCGCCAGGTTCTGACGCCGCAGAACTTTGCGCGGGTGCTCCCCACCATGATGATGGAAGACGTGCGGCGCATGCTGGGCAAACCGATGCGGGTAACGGCGTACGCCCTGAAGAACCAGACCCATTACGACTGGCGCTACCAGGACGGCCCCAACAAGTCCGACATCCAGGTGTTTACTGTGGTGTTTGACTCGGATATGCGGGTGCTGAGCACGGGCTCAGCGCCGGACCCGGATCAGGAAGTACGGCGCTGACCAGACTTTCAGTCGGTTCAGTACACTGCAAGCATGGACAGCTTCTCCCCCGATGCCGCAATCATCATGTGGCTGGCCGGTATTGCAGTGTTCGGCCTTCTGGGGTTCATGCTGATGACCTTGGCCTGGTGGCGTGCCCGGAGTCAACTGGCGCAGCAGCAGGAGTTGGTTCCGGCAGGCGAAGCACTGCGTGCTGCGCTCGATGCGGCGCGAACGCAGGCACGCGCCAGCGAACAACGGTTGCGCGAAGTGCTCGATGCAGTTCCTGCTGCGGTAGCGGTGTACGACAACCAGGACCGGCTGGTTTGCGTCAACCGGGAATCGTCGCTGCAGCACCCTTACCGTGGCCACGACGTGCTGGTCGGTACCTCGTTCGAAGAGTTATTGCGCGGTGCGTTGGCTGGCGGCTTGATTCCGGAAGCGGTCGGGCGCGAGGAGGAGTGGCTGGCACTGCGGCTGGCCAGCCGTGCCGGCAAGGGATCTGCGCTTTCGCGCCACGCCGACGATGGCCACTGGGTTCAATCGTATGAGACGCGAACGCCTTCGGGTTACCTGGTCATGGCGCGGCTCGATATTGCGCCGCTGGTCGAGAAGGGTCTGGCGCTGGAGCGCTCGAACGAACAGTTGCTGCGGCTTTCCACAACCGATGGCTTGACGGGCATCGCCAACCGGCGTCAATTCGAATTGACGCTGCAGGGTGAGTGGCAGCGAAGTGCCCGCAGTCAGGCCCGCATCGCACTGTTGATGGTCGACATCGACCACTTCAAGCGGTACAACGACCACTATGGCCATCTGGCGGGAGACGAGTGTCTGCGCCAGGTGGCAAGGCTGCTCGGGCTGTGTGTCAAGCGCTCCGGGGAACTGGTGAGCCGTTTCGATGGCGAGGAGTTTGCCGTGTTGCTGCCGGGTGTCGACGCCGCAGAAGCCAGGCGGGTCGCCGAGCGTTGTTTGCACCAGTTGCAAGAGGCGCGCATTCCCCATGCCGGCGCCCCGGATGTGGCCTGGTTGTCCGTGTCTATTGGGGTGGCCTCGTGCGTCGCGGCACCTGGTCAGGCGGCGCTGCGCCTGGTGGATGACGCGCTGCAGGCGCTGGCGAATGCCAAGAGCGCCGGCCGTGCGCGCGTGGAGTTGCTGGACCCGCAGGCGGACGCCGTTTCCTTGCCAGCGGTGCTTTGACTGGCAGCGTGAACCTTTCCTCGTCGACCTGTTCGTGAAGCTGCATCTGCCGACCGCTGCAGCGCCCAGTGCTTCGGGTCGCTTGATACGAGCTGCGGCGTCAATTGCCCCAGCGGACGATGGGGCACCACGCAACCAATTGGTCGGCTCTGAGCGCAACGGAAGTCCGTAGCGATGGACTGCGAGCCTGCGGCGGGCAATCGCATCATCGGTTCGACCCGGCGTTGGTGGGCGACACGGGTATCGCATCCGAGACCACCACTGCGCCAGCCTGGGGCATGGTGCCCCCGGTCGTCGTGCCCGAGGAGATGGAGGGACAGCGCAATGGCGCTGGAGCGCCTCACGGTCAATCCGCCGGCGGTGCTGCGCATGACCAGGAAGCTGCTGCACGAAGGAAACCACTCCAGGCTGCAAAGCCTGCTCGAACTCCCGGCCGCCTTGCTGGCCCTGGCCCACCCTACACAATCCTACACAGGGCTATCATGCGGCCGTCAGCGCGGTGCTAGAGCGCAGGGCGCCCCTCTTCTCCAGAAACTGAGCCATGCAACTGATAACCTTCATCCACAAGACGCGTTACGAAGACCTGCCGCAGCATGTGGTTGCCCATGCGCGGCGCTGCGTACTGGACCTGCTGGGCGTCGCCGCTGGCGGCACCCAGACCCGGCTGTCGGCCATCATCCGCCAGCATGCCGTGCGCCACTTCGCGAGCCGGGAGCAGGAGGCGCGCATGTTGTTCGACGGGCGCCGCACCAGCCTCGTGGGTGCCGCACTGGCCGGCGGCATGACGATCGACAGCCTGGATGCACACGATGGGCAGGTGCTGACCAAGGGCCATGTCGGTGTCGCCGTTCTGCCAGCCGTGCTCGCTTTTGCCGACGCCTTGCAAACCATGGACGGTTGCGAGTTCCTGACCCAGATCGTGATCGGGTACGAGATCGCCACCCGCGCAGGAATTGCGTTGCACGCCACGGCCTGCGACTACCACACGTCGGGCGCATGGAACACGATCGCCTGTGCGGCGCTGGGTGCACGCAGCTTGGCGCTGGACGCGCAGCAGACACGTGAAGCCATGGGTATCGCCGAATACCACGGTCCGCGCAGCCAGATGATGCGTTGCATCGATTTCCCGACCATGGTCAAGGACGGCTCGGGCTGGGGCGCGATGACCGGCGTCAGCGCCGCCTTCCTTGCGCAGAGCGGGTTCACCGGCGCGCCAGCGCTGACGATCGAGTCGGACGCGGTGGCGTCGACCTGGGCCGATCTCGGCGATAAATGGCTGATACTGGAGCAATACTTCAAGCCCTACCCGGTCTGCCGCTGGGCCCAGCCGGCGGTCGAGGCGGCCTTGGAACTGGCGCGCAAGCACCGGTTGCAGGCCCAGGACATCGCGTCGATCGAAGTCTGGTCGTTCCATGAGGCCTGTCGGCTGGCGACACGGATTCCAGCCACCACCGAGGAGGCGCAATACAGCCTGCCGTTTTCGGTGGCGTCAGTGCTGCGCCATGGAACGCTGGGCGCGGTTGAGGTCGCCGACGCCGCGCTGGCCGATCCGCTGACGGAGCAACTCTCCACGTCGATGGTGCTGCACGAACACGCGCCCTACAACGACGTCTTCCCGGCCGAGCGCTGGGCCCATGTGCGGGTCCATCTGCGCAACGGCGTGCAGTACGACTCCGAACCGGCCAAGCCGCGCGGCAACCCTGAGAATGCGCTGACCGAGGGCGAGATCCTGGAAAAGTTCTTCGGACTTGCCAACCCGGTGATTGGTTCGGCAAGGGCACGCGAGATCGTGGCGCTGGTGGCGCAGCTGGGACAATCCGACAGTGCGCTCGCACAGCTGATGGAGCTGGTGCTGGCGCCAGCGCCGGGCGCGTAACACGCGGCAGGCAGCACGCTGGCGGCACGGCGCAGTTGCCTTGCTGCGCGAATCCAATCTGCAAATGGCAGTTGGACGCCGCTTCAAACCACCTGTTCGAGGAATTCGCGCGTACGCGCCTGCTGCGGGCTGCCGAAGATCTGCTCGGGCGAGCCGTGTTCGACGATGACGCCATGGTCGGTGAAATACACGTTGTGTGAAATTTCCCGCGCAAACGCCATCTCGTGCGTGACCAGGATCGACGTCAGTCCCTCCTCGACCAACTGGCGGATCGTGAGCAGAACCTCCTTGCGAGTCTCGGGATCGAGCGCTGCCGTGACCTCGTCGAACAGCATCACTTGCGGGCGCATGGCCAGCGCGCGCGCAATTGCCACACGCTGCTGTTGTCCGCCCGATAACTCGCCTGGATAACTGTTTTCCTTGCCGTCAAGACGCACCTTCTTCAGCAACTCACGCGCGCGCGCCTCGACTTCATCACTGGGCTGGCGCAAGACCTGGATCGGCGCCATCATGATGTTCTGCAGCGCGGTCTTGTGCGGGAACAGGTTGTATTGCTGAAAGACGATCGACACGTCCTTGCGCAAGGCAATCATCTCCTGGTCCTTGTGCAACTGGTGCACCGCGTGCGGGCCGACGAATATCTCGCCCTTGTCGATGCCTGCCAGGCCATTGATGCAGCGCAGCAGTGTCGATTTGCCCGACCCTGAAGGGCCGATGACACACACCGCCTCGCCCGCGTGCACCGTCATCGACACGCCATGCAGCACGCCCACCGCGCCGAAAGCCTTGTGCACGTCGATGAGCCGGACCAGGGGCTCCCCGGAATGCGCGCTGCTCACTGGTGAACCTTCGCCCGGGCGGACTGCGGTGTTCGCCTTGGGAGCCAGCCGGATTCGGCACAGGTCATGACCGCTGGCTGGCCCCGACGCTGCAGCGCGATGCCGTGCAGGTGCAGGTGCAGGAATGGGTCAAGGTCCATGGGGTTCCCGTTCAGCGTTCGGCGAATCGCGACTCGAGCCGTTGGGTCCAGAGCGCGATCGGATAACAGTAGATGAAAAACCAAAGCAACACATAGCTGTAGATCGGGATCAGCAGGTCGGTGCGTCCCTCGGCGGCGGTGACACGCCCGACGACCGTCATGACTTCGCTGACGCCGACGATCGAGGCCAGCGTTGTGGCCATGGTCAGGATGGCGTACCAGTTCATCCATGGCGGCAACATGCGCTTGACGCATTGCGGCAGGATGATCTGCCACAGGGTCTGACGCCGCGAGAATGCTAGCGAGCGTGCCGCATCCCATTGCGCAGTTGGAATCGACTGCACGGCGCCACGCACGATCTCGGCAAAATTCGCCATGATCGGAAGCGCCAGCCCCAGTGTGGCCTTGATCCAGTCGGGAAACGGTACCGTCAGTGCGCCGATCCGGAACTCGAACGGCAGCAGGAACATGACGAAGAACAGCAGCACCAGCCACGGCGAATTGCGGAAGAACTGGACCACGATCCAGGAGCTGCCGCGCACCGGCGCCAGCAGCGATATGCGCGCGAAACCGAGCAGCAGGCCCGCCACCGTTCCCAACAGCATCGCCAACGCGCTGATCAGCAGGTTGAAGCCGAAACCCTGGGCCAGCAGCGGTGTCCACTTGATGAGCAGGTCGAGCACACTGGCGTTGGGATCGCGCGCCTGCACCTGCGCCACCGCCACCGAGGTGACCAGCATGGCCAGCAGCCATGTGCCGGTGCGCAAGGTGAACAGCGAGCCCCCGCTGGAGCGGTCGCTGGTCCAGCGTTGCTGTGCGCCCAGGCGGAGCGGCAACATCACGTCGAAACGGACATCGGGCTTGTTCATTGTCCGAATCCCGGCACCCGCAGCCGGGCCTCGAGCCAGTGCATGACCTGGGTAATGACACCGACGATCGCCACATAGGAAATCAGCACGACGACCATCATCTCCGGCACGTTGACCTGTTCCGACCAGATCTGGGCCGACATGTACAGCAGCTCTGGCACCGCAATGGCGTAGGCCAGCGTCGTCGTCTTGACGAGGTTCACCAGGTTGTTGGTCATGGCCGGCATCGTGACGCGCAGCGCCAGCGGCAGAACGATCAGCCGGAAAATCTGCGAGCGCGAATATCCCAGCGACTGGGCGGCCTCGGTCATCGCCTTCGGTACGGCCTGGATGCCGGCGCGGAAGATCTCGGCAACGAATGCCGCTTCCAGCAGCGTCAGCGACACCACGGCCCAGCCCATCGACCCGAGCATTGGCATGCCACCGACCTTGGGCAACAGCGGACCGAGCGCGAAATAGAAGAAATACAACTGGACCAGCGGCGGCGTGTTGCGGAACAGCTGGACAAATCCGTTTGCGCAATTGCGCACGATCGCAATGCGTGACTCGACCAACCACGCAGTCAGCGCGCCCAGCGCCATGCTCAGCACCAGGCAATAGGCCGAGAGCTCCAGCGTGGTGGCAAACCCCTTGAGGAAACGCGCGCGGTCGTAGCTGTCGTAGAAAATGGACAGCTTGATGCCGCTGGTCGCGTGCAGCCATTTGAACCAGGCAGCGACCTCATCCACGCCGCAGCCTCCAACCGACCGGGCCAGCAGGCGCCACGCCGCCCCCTTGCAGCAGATACATCAGAGGCACGTTGATCGCTTTTTGCCGGTCAGGCAAGCCAGACACTGACTTACTTGAATTTCGCCTGTTGCTCGAGCAGGAACGGCGAGGTGGGAATGCCCCACTTCTTTTCCAGCCCGATGATGAAACCTGTCTTGTGCCATTCCTTGGTCACGTCGCTGATGAAGGCGGTGAACTTGGCGTCTTCCTTGCGCACGCCCAGACCCCAGGGCTCGGGATCGATCGATGGCAACACCATCGCATAGTCGGCCCACTTGGCATCTGCCAGACCAGCGAAAAAGGTGGTGTCGAACACGGTTCCGACGCAGTTGCCAGCTTCCAGCGCCGCCATTGCCTCGGTCACGCCTTTGAAAACGACCATCTGGGCACCGAACTCTTCGCCGGTGCGGCGGTTGTAATACGCACCCTGAATGCCACAGATTGGTTTTCCCTTGAGGTCGGCCCAGTTCTTCAGACCCGAACTCTTCCTGGCAAATACATTGGCGGCGCCGGCGTAATACAGCGGCTGCGGAATGCTGACCACCTCAGCGCGATCGGGCCGGAAGGCCATGGTCGCAATCATCATGTCGATGCGCCCCTGCTTGACGAACTCCATCCGGTTGGCCGCCACCACCGGGATCAGTTCAATCTGCACACCAAGGCGCTGGGCAATGTCGTTGGCCAAGTCGATCTCCAGTCCGACGATCTTGCCGGACGGGTCGATGTAGCCGTAGGGCTTGTAGTCGGCCTTCACGCCGACGACCATCTTGCCTTTTTGCTTGATGCTGGCCATCGTGTCAACTTGCGCCCAAGCCGCGCCCCCCGCGAATAGTGCCAGGCCCGCGAATACGCCAAGCCATTTCCGTCGCAAAAAATTGATGCTGTGCATAGTGACTCCTGATAGTGCGCCGCGCGTCGTGGAGCGCCATAGGGAGACGCGCCCGGCCATTTCATCCCGGCCGGCATGACTATTCTTGCACATGATAGTGTGGCAAGCTAGCGAAACCGGGCCCAATAAGCCGAATGGAACCTAAAGCGCGGGAAAACCCTGACGCGACATTCGTCCCGAAACTGTCGCCAACCCGCCATCCAACCCGGTCACGCCTGCGCGACGCTGATCTCGCTGGCCAGTTCCGGCAACTTGTCAACCAGTTCCGGCAGGTACTTGTCGACCAGCAGGCGGCGCGCCTCGGTCGCCAGCCGCGCCGCGGTCTGCTCCCACTCGCCCTCGCGCGTGACCAAGGTGACCTGCCGCTCCGGCGTCGGGTTCGGCAACTTGCGCACCGCGACGCCGCCCAGGCGCGGCAAGCCCTGCAAAATGTGCAGCGGCGTCGTGATGGTCCACCCCACCCCGCTGGCCACCAACGCACACATCATGTCCGCGTTGTCGACCTCGATGCGCCTGCCGGTCGGGACCCGCGCCACGCGAAGGTAGCGCTCGACGATGGCGCCGGTCGTGGAACGGCTGCTGTAGCGGATGAACGGCAGCGCGCGGGCGAGATCGGTCAGCGTGCCGTCGGCTGGATTCCAGCGGCTCGCCTCGGGCAAAAGCAGCACGAACTTCTCGGTCAGCAGAGGAAGCCGGAACAAGCCGTCGTATTCATCGACCGCGTCGCCGGCGACCACCAGGTCGACGCGCCGTTGCTGCAGGTCGTTGATGTGCGCCGGCGTCAGCCCCTGCGAGATGAACAGGTCGCCGGCGCGCTGCGCAGCAAACCGGATCAGGTCGGGGCCGATCGTGTCGGCGAAGGAGTCGATCATCGCCATCCGCAGCGGCGGCCGCTCGCCCAGGGCGGCGACCTGCTGCGGCAAGGCGCCGAGGTCACGCAGGATACGTGTCGCCTGCCGCGTCAGCTCGTTGCCCTCCACGGTGGTGCGAAAAGGGCGACGCGAACGATCAAACAAATTGCAGCCCAACAGGGACTCGGCCTGTGACACCAGTTGCGAGACCGACGACTGGCTGCACGACAGGCGCTGCGCAGCCGCCGACATGCTGCCGGTCGCGGCGACAGCCAGCACCGCCTCCAGCCCATTGACGGACAAGGCCGCGGCCCGGTCAGGGCGCAGTTCGGGCGATTTCCGGGAACGGGACATTAAAGGGTATTTTTGGCATTAGTATTAACAAATATGATACTCTTTCTTTCGCCGCGTTATTGCAGTTGCAGCGCCCGGAGCTGCGAAGGATACTGAGACGATGAAGTATTCGGTCTTTTCCCTGGCGCGGCAGGCGCTGCGCGGCCATACCGGCTGGCCGATGGCGTGGCGCAATCCGGAGCCCAGGAAGCATTACGACGTCGTCGTCGTCGGCGGGGGCGGACACGGCCTGGCAACCGCGTTCTACCTGGCCAAGAACCACGGCATCAAGAATGTCGCGGTGCTCGAGAAAGGTTGGATCGGTGGCGGCAACACCGGCCGCAATACGACCATCGTGCGCTCGAACTACATGCTGGACGACAACGCGCATTTCTATGAATGGTCGCTCAAGTTGTGGCACCAGTTGTCGCAGGAACTGAACTACAACGTGATGTTCAGCCCGCGCGGCGTGCTCAACCTGGCCCACACTGAAGGCCAGCGCGACCAGTATTTCCGCCGTGGCAACCAGATGCGGCTCAACGGCATCGACTGCGAATGGATGACACGCGCCGAGATCGCGCGCTTCGTGCCGCACCTGGACTGTTCCGACGCAGCGCGCTTTCCGGTCTTCGGTGGCCTGATGCAGCGCCGCGGCGGCACGGCGCGCCATGATGCCGTCGCCTGGGGTTATGCACGGGCCGCGTCGGCGCTGGGCGTGGACATCATCCAGAACTGCGAGGTCAAGGGGTTGACGCGAGAAGGCAACCGGATCGTTTCGGTGCGCACGACCCGTGGCGATATCGGCGCGGGACAGGTCGGGATCGCTGTTGCCGGCCACTCAGGCGTGGTCGCCGGGCTGGCAGGACTCAAGCTGCCGATCGAGAGCCACGTGCTGCAGGCCTTCGTGTCCGAGCCGCTGAAGCCGGTCATCGACACCGTCATCACCTACGGCGCCGGTCATTTCTACGTCAGCCAGTCGGACAAGGGCGAGATGGTCATGGGCGGGGACCTGGATTTCCATCCCAGCTACTCGCAAAAGGGCAACCTTCCGATTCTGCAGGAAGCGGTGGCCTGCGGGCTGCAGATGTTTCCGATCCTCTCAAGGGTGCGCATGTTGCGCCACTGGGGCGGCATCATGGACATGTCGCTCGACGGCAGCCCGATCATTTCCAAGACACCGATCGACAACTTCTACCTCAACGGCGGCTGGTGTTATGGCGGCTTCAAGGCCACGCCGGCGTCGGGCTGGGTGTTCGCCCACACCATCGCGCACGATGCGCCGCATGCGCTGAACCGGCCGCATACGCTGGAGCGCTTCGAGACCGGCAAGGTGATCGACGACAAGGGTGCCGGGCCGACGGCCCAATGGCACTAGGACGCATCCATGCAACAGTTCAACTGCTTTTTCTGCGGGCCGCGCGACCAGTCCGAGTTCACCTACCTGCGCGAAGCCGCGACGATTCCCGCGCTCGACGCCGGTGTTGCCGCATGGCAGAAATTTGTTTACGAGCGCGACAACCCTTGCGGCGCCCACGCCGAATGGTGGCAGCACAACCACGGCTGTCGGCAGGTGCTCGAAATCATGCGCCACACGCAGACCCACGAAGTGGTCGGGGTCCACCCGGCGCGCAGTGCGCAGGGCACCCCATGAGCGCGGTGCCGGGCCGCCCCAGACTAGCTCGCACCGCAGCACGCAGTGCGGAGGTTATCGTATGAGTACACAGCAAGACTTCCGTCTGCCAGCGGGCGGTCGCGTGGTGCGCGATCAGCCGCTGGGTTTCCACTTTGATGGCAAGCCCTACCAGGGCCTGACCGGCGATACGCTGGCGTCGGCCCTGCTGGCCAACGGCGTCACGCTGTTCGGCCGCAGCTTCAAGTACCACCGTCGCCGCGGCGTCTACAGCGCCGGGCCGGAGGAGCCCAGCGCCTTGCTGCAGTTGCACCAGGGAGCGCGTACCGAACCGAATACGCGCGCGACGATGGTCGAACTGGTGGCTGGCATGCAGGTGAAAAGCCAGAACCGCTGGCCGTCACTGGCGTTCGACTGGCGCGCCATCAATGAGACCTTCTCCTGGCTGATGCCTTCGGGCTTTTACTACAAGACCTTCATGTGGCCGCCCAGGCTCTGGATGTTCTACGAGAGCCAGATCCGCAAGGCGGCCGGATTCGGCGTGTCTCCGCTCGAGCGCGACCCCGACCACTACGCGGTCGAATTCGCGCATTGCGACGTGCTGGTCGCCGGCAGCGGCGCCGCCGGGCTGTCGGCAGCGCTGGCGGCGGCGCGCAGCGGTGCACGCGTGGTGCTGGCCGACGAGCGGGCCGAACTGGGCGGATCCCTGTTGTGGGAGCACAAGGAGATCGCTGGCCAGTCGTCGTCCCAATGGGCGCAGCAGACCATCGCGGAACTGGCATCGATGCCGAACGTTCGTCTGTTGCCGCGCAGCACGGTATTCGGCGTTTACGACCACAACCTGATCGCAATCGCCGAGCGCGTCACCGACCACCTGGCCGATCCGGCGCCGGGGCTGCCACGCCAGCGTCTGATCCAGCTGCGCGCACGGCAGGTCGTGATGGCGACCGGCAGCATCGAACGGCCGCTGGTATTTGCCGACAACGACAAGCCCGGTGTCATGCTCGCATCGGCGATTCGTACCTATGCGAACCAGTACGCCGTGTTGCCGGGCCGCCGCGTGGCCATCTTCACGAACAACGACGACGCCTACCGCAGCGCGCTCGACGCAAAGCGCTCTGGAGCGCAGCAGGTGACGGTCATTGACTCGCGCGCAAGCGTGGACGCGCAACTGCTCACGCTCCTGGCGCAGGCCGGTATCGGCCATCATGCCGACGCCTGTATTGCGGCGGTTCACGGCCGGGCCATCGAGTCCGTTGACGTGGTGCGACGCGATGGCACCCAGGTCACCCCGCTCGCATGCGACCTGCTGGGCAGTTCGGGCGGCTGGAGTCCGACCGTGCACCTGTATTCGCAGGGTGGCGGCAAGCTGCGTTTCGACGACACCATCGCCAGTTTCGTCCCGCGCAGCAGCAACGCCGCGATCACGCCGGCGGGTGCCGCCAACGGCGAGTTCAGTCTCGGTGGGGCACTGGCGCAGGGTCATGCCGCCGGCGCCGAAGCTGCGCGTCTAGCCGGCTGCGTTGCAGCGGCCGGCGTCGGTGCGCCACCGGCGTGTGAACCCGAAGCCACTGCGCGCGTCGAGCCGATGTGGCAGGCACCGCGCACGATCTCGCGCGGCAAGCGTTTTGTCGACATCCAGGACGACGTCACGGTCGAGGACATCGAACTGGCGCATCGCGAGAATTTCCGTTCGGTCGAGCACCTCAAGCGGTATACGACGCTGGGCATGGGGACCGACCAGGGCAAGACATCGAACGTGAATGGCCTGGCGATACTGGCCGAATTGCGCGGCGAGCCGATTCCCGCAGTCGGAACGACGACCTTCCGTCCGCCCTTCACGCCGGTGACACTGGGACTTTTCGCCGGCGCCGAAACCGGCAAACACCAGACCCCGGTGCGGCGCACGGCCTTGCATGCCTGGCACCTGCAGCGCGGCGCGACCATGACCACGGTCGGCCACTGGATGCGACCCATGGTGTACCAGCGCGAGGGAGAGAGTTTCGATGCCGCGTGGCGGCGCGAAAGCCTGGCCGTGCGCAACGACGTCGGGCTGGTTGATGTGGGTACGCTGGGCAAGATCGACGTGCAGGGTCCGGACGCGCTGGATTTCCTGCAACGCGTTTACTGCAACAATTTCGCCAACCTGGCGATCGGCAAGCTGCGCTACGGCCTGATGCTGCGTGAGGACGGAATCGTGATGGACGACGGCACGGTCGCGCGGCTGTCCGACCAGCATTACCTGGTGACGACGACGACGGTCAACGGCGGCAAGGTGCTGAGCCATTTCGAATGGCTGCTGCAGGTGGCCTGGCCCGGGCTGAAGTGCCACGCCGTGTCGGTAACGGAGCAGTTCGCCCAGTTTGCACTGGCCGGCCCCAAATCACGCGATGTGCTGGCGGCTTTGCTGCCGGATTGCGATGTGTCGGACACCGCCCTGCCGCATCTGGGCATCCTGCAAACCGAACTCGACGGCCAGGCCTTGAGTATCTACCGGATGAGTTTTTCCGGTGAACGCGCCTACGAGATCGCGATCGGGGCCGATTGTGGCGAGGACCTCTGGACGCGCCTGATGGCCTGCGGCGAGCCGTTCGGCATCACATCGTATGGAACCGAGGCGATGGGTGTGCTGCGGATCGAAAAAGGCCATGTGGCCGGTGGCGAACTCGACGGCCGTGTCACCGCAGCCGACCTCGGTCTGGGCAAGTTGGTGCGCAAGGCGGGTGGTTTCGTCGGCGCCGCGCTGGCGCAGCGCAGTGCCCTGGTCGAGTCGCATCGCCCATCGCTGGTCGGATTGGTTCCGGTCGACAACAAGCAGCCGATCCGCTCCGGCAGCCAGCTGATCGGAGTCCACGAGACGGCACGTCCGGGCGCGGTCGTTCCCAAGCAGGGATTCGTCAGTTCGGCCACGCCCAGCGCGTTGCTGGGCCATTCCATTGCACTGGCGTTTCTCGAGAACGGCGGCGCACGCCTTGGCCAGGAGCTGATCGCCGCTTCTCCGCTATCGGGCGAGTCGACCCGGGTCCGGGTGGTATCGCCGGTATTCGTGGACGCTGAACACACCCGATTGAAAGGCTGAGCGTGATTAAACGCCGTTCCGCGCTGGCCGCGCATCCCAAAATGACGACCGCACCCGCACCCGCATCCCCACCCGCACCTGCGGGCCAGACCATCGCCATCGAATCCTCCCCTTTGGAATTGTCGCAACGGCATGGGCTGGCCGTGTTGCAGGTGTCGGCGTTTGCGTCGACGTCCACCCATGCACAGACGCTGCTGGCCGCAGCGCTGGATTTGCCGGCTCCAGCGGGCAAGCGCTTCAGTGGCACGGCCGGCAGAAGCCTGCGCTGTGTCGGCCCCGGCGTCTGGCTGGTCATCGGGCCCTCGCAAGGGTTGCCGGACGTCGCATCGCTGCGCGTGCAACTTGGCGCCTATGCCACCGTGGTCGACCTGAGCCATGCGCGCTGCGCCCTGCAACTGCGCGGGGCAGCGGCCAGTCGCACGCTGGCCAAGTACTGCGGCCTCGATCTGGATTTGTCCGCATTCCCCACCGGCAGTGCCACCAACACCCGCTTCGGCCATATCGGCATGCACCTGGCACGCACCGACGACCTGCCCACGTTCGAACTGCTGGTGTTTCGCGGCTATGCCGAATTCGTGTTCGAGGCCTTGTGCGATGGCGCGGCCGAATTCGGATTTTGGGTCCAGCCCTGAGACCGCGTTATGCACAAGAACGTCCAGCCGACGCCACCTTTGGCGGCGACACATCCATATTCGCCCGACATTCTTCCCGGGGTACCTACATGAAATCGAGTTATCGCGTAGTAGTCATCGGCGGCGGTGTCGTCGGAACCAGCGTCCTGTACCACCTGGCCAAGAAGGGCTGGAAGGACATCGTCCTGCTCGAGCGGCTCGAATTGACCTCCGGCTCGACCTGGCACGCGGCCGGCGGCATGCACACGATCAACGGCGACCCCAACGTCGCCAAGCTGCAGCAATACTCGATCAACCTGTACAAGGAAATCGAGGAGATTTCCGGTCAGTCGGTCGGCCTGCACATGACCGAGGGCCTGATGCTGGCCGCCACACCGGCGCGTTATGAATGGCTGAAAAGCATCCATTCCAAGGGCCGCTACATGGGCATGCAGACAGAGCTGGTCTCGCTCGACGAAGCCGAGCGCCTGCTGCCGCTGATCGACAAGACGCAGTTCGTTGGCGCCATGTACGACCCGATCCAGGGCCACGTCGATCCCAATGGCACGACCTACGCGTTCAGCGGCGCTGCGCGCAAGGCCGGGGCCGAGGTCTACACGCACACCCGGGTGCTCGATACCAAACAGCGGCCGGACGGCCAATGGGAGGTGATCACCGACAAGGGCAACATCGTGGCCGAGCATGTCGTCAATTGCGGCGGCTTGTGGGCGCGCGAGGTGGGCCGCATTGTCGGCCTGGAACTGCCGATCCTGGCGATGGAACACCAGTACCTGATCACCGAGGACATGCCCGAAGTCATCGCTTTCAACAAGGAAGCTGGCAAGATGATGCTGCACGCGGTCGACTTCGACGGCGAGATCTACATGCGCCAGGAGCGCAACGGCATGCTGCTGGGAACCTATGAGCGCCACGGTGTGCCATGGAGCCAGAAAGACACTACCTGGGACTTCGGCCCGACCCTGCTGCCCGACGCGTTGGACCGCATCACCGAAAACCTGGAAGTGGGCTTCCGCCATTTCCCCCCGTTCCAGAACGTCGGCATCAAGCAGATCGTCAACGGTCCGTTCACGTTTTCGCCGGACGGCAATCCGCTGGTCGGCCCGATCAACGGCCTGCGCAACTACTGGGTCGCCTGTGGCGTCATGGCCGGCTTCAGCCAGGGTGGCGGCGTCGGCCTGGCACTGTCGAACTGGATGGTCGACGGCGATCCGGGCTTCGACGTCTGGGCGATGGATGTGGCGCGTTATGGCGACTGGGCCACTCGCGCTTACACGCGCGCCAAGGTGGTCGAGAACTACGGCCGCCGGTTCCGGGTGCGATTTCCGAACGAGGAGTTACCGGCCGCCCGGCCGCTGCGCACGGTGCCGATGCACCACAAATGGCTCGAGATGGGTGCGGTGATGGGCGACAACTGGGCGGTCGAGTCGCCGTTGTGGTTTGCACCACCCGGTGTCGACGACGCGTTTTCGTTCCACCGCTCGACCGACTTCGCGTATGTGAAAGCCGAATGCCAGGCGGTGCGCAACGGCGTCGGAATCTCGGATACGTCGGGGTTCGCCAAATACGAGGTAACCGGCAGCGGCGCCGAGGCCTGGCTCTCCCACATGCTGGCCAACAAGATACCGAAGCTCGGGCGCATGCTGCTGGCGCCAATGCTCAACCCCAACGGAAAACTGATCGGCGACTTCACGCTGGCCAAGGCGGCCGAGGGGCGCTTCTTTGTGTTCGGTTCGGGTGCGGCCGAGAAGTACCACATGCGCTGGTTCTCCCAGCATCTGCCCGCTGACGGCAGCATCGCCATCCGGCCGATGGGTTTGGGTCTGGTCGGCCTGTCGATCGCCGGACCGAAGGCGCGCGCGGTGCTGGCCAGGATTACCGACGATGACGTGTCGACGCAGGCATTCCGGTTCATGGACTTCAGGCCGAACATGGAAGTCGGCATGGTGCACGCGATGGTCGGCCGGATCAGCTTCACCGGCGACCTGGGTTACGAGCTGTGGGTAAAGCCGGAGCAACAGGTCGCGTTGTTCGACGCGCTCTGGGACGCCGGACAGGAATTCGGCATCCGCGCGTTCGGTAGCCGCGCGCTGCTGTCACTGGCACGCGAGAAGGGCTTCGGCACCTGGGCGCGTGAATTCAGGCCAATTTACGGACCGTTCGAAGCCGGCCTGGGTCGATTCGTCGCGCTGGGGAA
>JAJAZK010000433.1 GCA_026785765.1 Rhodoferax sp.
GCCCTGCGCCTCCAGGGTGCGACCAATCACCGCCATGCCGAAGCTTGGGTGGTCCACGTAGGCGTCACCAGTCACGAGGATGATGTCGCAGCTGTCCCAGCCCAATGTGTCCATTTCGGCCCGGCTTATGGGCAAAAAGGGCGCATTGCCAAAACGCGTGGCCCAGTACTTTCGGTAGCTGGTCAGTGGCTTGGCTGCCCGTGTGAAGAAGGAGACATCGACTGGGGCGTTCATCCCCCTAGTTTATCGACGCCACCGTGTTTGCACATAATGCGCCAACGAATCCCCTGTTCGCCGCAACACCAGACCAGTAAGGCCCCCTATGCAAGAGCCCGAATTCCTGACGCACCATATCAATGGTATCCAGATGCGGCTGGCCGTGCAGGGCAGCGGACCCCTCGTCCTGTTTTGCCATGGCTGGCCGGAATCCTGGTACTCGTGGCGGCATCAGATGGCCGCGGTGGCTGCGTCTGGATACCGCGCCGTGGCGCCGGACATGCGGGGTTATGGTCATACCGACGCGCCCGCAGATGTGGCGCAGTACACCATGCTGCATCTGGTCGGCGACATGGTTGGCGTCGTCAAAACCCTGGGGGCAAGCCGTGCAGTCATCGTCGGCCACGACTGGGGGGCACCGGTCGCCTGGAATTGCGCATTGTTGCGGCCAGACTTGTTCCAGGCCGTAGTCGGCATGAGTGTGCCGTTTTCCCCGCCAGGACCAGTCGAAGTGCTTGCCTACCTGCGCCGGCATGGAATCGACAATTTCTACTGGCAGTATTTCCAGACGCCCGGGGTGGCCGAGGCCGAGTTCGAAGCAGACGTCGAAGCTTCGATCCGGCGCATCCACTACAGCGCTTCCGGTGACGGCCCCGAGCGCGCGACATTCGGCAGGATAGAACCAGGCCAGGGTTTCCTAGGGAACACGGTCGATCCGCCAACACTACCCGACTGGATGGATGCCGCGGACCTTGCCTACTATGTCGGCGAATACCAGCGCGCCGGATTCCGTGGCGGGCTGAACTGGTACCGCAACCTGGCGCGCTCCTGGGAACTGATGGCCCCCTGGCGCGGCTGCGCGATCCACCAACCCTCCATGTTCATTGCTGGCGCGCGCGACAGCGTGCTCAAGTTCCCGGCCTCGGCCGCACAAATCGAGAACTACACCAGGACCCTGCCCGGCCTGCGCGGCTGCCACATCCTGGAAGGCGCTGGGCACTGGATCCAGCGTGAACGCGCAGCGGCTGTGAACGCCCTGCTGCTGGGTTTTTTACAGGGCCTTTAGGCGCCCGCTCCGCGTTGGCAAAACGAGGGCAAACACCAAGCAGGTTCGCATTTGCTGCCCTTTAGAATGAAGTTTCTTCTCAACCGGCGCCGACGGCTGAAGCGCGGCCCATCTTCAGGACCTACTCATGAAAAAGTTGATCACCGCTATTGCGTTGACGGCCATCGCCATCAGCGCCATGGCCCAGGGCAAGGATCTCAAGGTCGCGATCGATCCGACCTACGAGCCGTTCACTTTCAAGACCGCCGGCGGCAAGCCGACTGGCTTTGACGTGGACATTGCCAATGCGGTATGTGAACACATAAAACGCAAATGCGTATTTGTCGAGCAAGTCTGGGACAGCATGATCCCGGGCCTGCAGGCAAAGAAGTACGACGTGATCATCAGCTCCATGTCGATCACGGAAGACCGCCTCAAGGTGGTGGACTTCACCGACAAATACTACAACACGCCGAGCAAGATTGTTGTCAAGAATGGCATCGCATTTACCAACGAGGCATCGCTCAAAGGCAAAAAAATTGGCGTTCTCAAGGGCAGCACGCAGGAAAAATACGCCAATGGTGAATTGAAGAAAGTGGGCGTGGTGGTGACCCCGTACGAAGCGCAGGATCAGGTCTACCTGGACATCAAGGCCGGCCGCCTGGACGGTACCGTGGCCGACATGCTGGAAGTGCAAGGCGGTTTCCTGAGCAAGCCGGAAGGCAAGGACTACGGTTTTGTCGGCCCCGAGCTGTTCATCCCGAAGTACTTCGGTACCGGCGCTGGTTTCGCAGTGCGCAAGGGAGATGCTGCGTTGAAGACCGAACTCAATGGCGCGATCAAGGCGATTCGCACCAGCGGCACCTACAAGAAGATCAACGACAAGTACTTCAAGATCGACGTTTACGGCAAATAACCGGTGCATCGGCACCGGATCCATCGGCCTGCGGCAGTTCACCTGTGACTGCCTACTACTGGTCCATACTGTACGGTGCCTTGCTCACCGTCGGCGTGTCCCTTGCGGCGCTGGTGGTGTCGGTCATTCTGGGCCTGCTTGGAGCGGCTGCCAAGTTGTCAGGCCGCACCAGCCTGATGGCGCTGGCCACGGGCTACACCACCATCGTCCGCGGCATTCCGGAGCTGGTGTTGATGCTGCTGGTGTTTTACGGTGGCAGTATCGGCATCAACACCCTGCTGGAGCTCTCCGGCACCGGCGCCACACTCGACATCAATCCGTTCACAGCGGGCGTGTTGACGCTCGGATTTATCTACGGCGCCTATA
>JAJAZK010000434.1 GCA_026785765.1 Rhodoferax sp.
GCAATCCGGTGCAGTTTCAGGGCCAGGCGACGGTGGGTACCGACGCGCCGCTCAAGTTCAGCGGCAGTGGCGCGGACCTTGCCGCGACGGTGCAGCTGTCGGTAGCAGGCCTGCCACTGGGTGTCGCCGCCCCTTACCTGGCTCAATTCCTGCAGCCAAGCCTGCGCGGGAAGCTCAGCGCCGATCTTGAATTCGGCTGGAAGGCGCCGGATGCGCAGTTGTTGGTGGAGTCTCTCGTCCTCAGTGATCTGGTGTTGGCGGATGCGACCGCGCCGGCCAAGGAGGAGCTTGCGTCAATCAAACGTGTCAGCCTGTCCAAGGGCCGTATTGATCTGGCGCGCCAGACTGTCGCGTTCGGCAAACTTGGCATTGAGCAACCCAAGGTGGCGCTGCTGCGCGGCGCCGACCGACGCTTCATGTTCGAGAGTTGGATCAACGCAAATGGCCACGGGAAGGCCGCCAACCCGAAACCTGCAGTGGCCCAAAACGCCCAAGTCACAGCCCCGTGGTCGGTTGTGGTCAGTGATTTCGTGCTGGACGGGGGCACGATCGGATTTGAAGACCAGGCCTTGTCCAAGACGGTCGCTTTCGAACTGCGCGCACTCAAGCTGCAGGCCAGGGATGCAAGCCGGGAGGGCAAAGGCGGCGTCCCGCTGCAGGTCTCGGCGCGCCTGCATAGTGCGCGCAACGAGCCGGGACTGCTGGACTGTAGAGGGAGCGTGCAACTGGCCCCATTGCTGGTCCAGGGCAATGTGACGCTTACCCAGATTCCGGTGCATCTGTTCGAACCCTATTTCGGCGGCGGCCTGAATATCGAGTTGTTGCGGGCCGACGCCAGCTTCAAAGGCGAGCTGCGGTATGCCGACGGCGCTACCGGCCCGACGGTGAAACTGACGGGCGACTCGGCGCTGGAGGAGTTTCGCGCGAACACCCTGGGCTCCGGTGCCGCCGGACTGCAATTGGCCGAGGAATTGCTGACCTGGAAGGCGCTGAGCCTGCGCGGCATTGATCTGGCGCTCATGCCGGGCGCTGCGACCGTGTTGTCGGTCAAGGAAACCGCGCTGAGCGATTTTTTTGCCCACGTGATTGTTTTCCCGGACGGGCGCATCAACCTGCAAAACCTGGTCAAGCCGGACAACCCGACCGAGGTTGCTGCGCCAGCAGTGGCGGCCAGCGCAGCAGCGGCCGCGACCCGCAGCGTGGCTGCCGGCCCGGCCCCAGTGATCAACATCGGGCCGGTCAGCCTGATCAATGGCAAGGTGTTTTTCTCGGACCGTTTTGTAACGCCAAACTATTTTGCCAATCTCCGCGAACTCGGCGGCAAGCTGAGTGCCTTCTCGTCGCAGGCCGGTCCGGGACCGACTCAGTTGGCCGCCGTGGAGTTGCGTGGCCGGGCCGAGGGTACGGCAGCGCTGGAGATTCTGGGCAAACTCAATCCGCTTGCCAAACCGCTGGCGCTGGATATCAAGGGCATCGTGCGCGATCTGGAGTTGGCGCCGCTGTCGCCGTACTCGATCAAATTTGCCGGGCACGGCATTGAACGCGGCAAGCTCAGTGTGGACGTGGCGTATCTGGTGTTACCCGACGGCCAGTTGACCGCCAGTAACAAACTGGTGCTGAACCAGTTGACGTTTGGCGACAAGGTTGACGGCGCCCCGGCCAGTCTGCCGGTGAAACTGGCAGTGGCGCTGCTGGCCGACCGCAACGGGGTGATTGACATCAACCTGCCCATCAGCGGCTCCCTCAATGACCCGCAGTTCAGCCTGGGGCCGATTATTTTCAAAGTAATTGTCAATTTGGTCGTCAAAGCCATCACGGCGCCGTTCAGCCTGCTGGCAAGTGCCTTTGGCGGTGGTGGTGACGAACTCGGCATGGTCGCATTCGCGCCTGGGTCGGCCGTGTTGCAGCAAGAAGGCAAGGCCGGACTCGACAAGGTGGTCAAGGCGCTGACCGACCGGCCGGCGCTGAAGATGACGGTGGTCGGAACCGCCAGTCTGGACGCGGAGCGCGAGGCGTTCAAGCAGGAGCGACTGCGGGCCTTGTTGCTGGTGGAGAAGCGCCGCGGCCTGGTCAGCGCGAGTAGTGTCGCGACGGCCAACACGGCGGGAGCTTTGAACGCGGTCAGCGTGTCGGATGCGGAGAAGCCGGCGTTGCTGATAGAGGTTTACAAACGCGCTGATATCAGCAAGCCGCGCAACCTGGCCGGCATCGCCACGGACATCCCCGACTCCGAGATGGAGCAGTTGCTGCTGGCGAATATCCCGGTCTCCGAGGACGCGATGCGTGAGCTCGCATTGCAGCGTGGTGTGGTGGTGAAGGACTATCTTGCCTCGCGCCAATTGCCGGTCGAGCGCCTGTTTCTGGGCGCTGCGAAGCCGGTAGCATCCGACCCGAAGTGGACAGAGAGTGCCGAGTTGACCCTGGCCAGTAACTAGCCGACCACATGTAAATAGTCACGCCAACAGGCAGAGATCGCCCATTCGCGGCGAAAATGTCCGGCTACCCGAACCAACCGGCCACGCACTGGCCTGCCTCGACGATGAACGCCTCCCATAAGAACAACGACTTGCGCCAACTCGACGAGCTGACCGGAGGTGCCTTTCTGGCCCCGACCTCGGGCGAACGCACGACCCGTATCCGCGCCTGGCTTGGCAGCAACCCACCACCAGAGCAGTTGCAGGAGGTGTTTCGCGAACTTGGCGCACGGGACAAGGGTGCAGCAAGGCCGGTGCGGGACCGCCTGGACGAGTTGCGTCGCGCCAAGGGGCAGGAGGCGCTGGCAGCCGAATGGGCGACCAGGGCGCAGGGTTTGCTGGACGTGGTCCAAACTCAATATTGCCGACGGGCTGGCCTGGCAACGCGACGCCGCGAAAGCCGGGGCGCCGCTGAGCCGGGAGCCGCTGCTGACGCTCAAGGCCCAATTGGCTGATCGGGTGCGGGTGGTGGAAGACCTGCAGCACCGGGTGCAGGTACAGCGTGAGGCCGCCGTTTTGCTGGCGCAGCGCATCGAGGTGTTGTCCACCAAACCCTGGCTAATTGCGCAGACCGCCAGCGAAGGTCTGCAGGCTGACGTGGCGCATTGGCAGCAACAGGCTGGGGAGTTGCTTGCGGACGCCAACTGGCCCAGCGTCGACTTGAAGTTTCCCCCGTTGCTGGACGCCTCGCGCGGGCAATTACTGGCAGTGTGGGAGGCATTTCGGGGCGCGCTTGCACAGGCGGCGGCGGCGGCAGCCAACCCGGCAGCGGCGTTGCCGACGGTCCCGATGTGGGCCGATGAGTTGCGCGCAGTTCGTGGTGTGGCCATCGAGGCAGCGCCGCGACAGGTAAAACCCAGAATCGATCCGGAGCTGCGCCGCCAGGCCAACGAGCAGGTGCGCGGCGTGTTGGACAAGCTCGAGGCAGAGATTGCCCAGGGCCACGGCAAGGCCAGCGCTGGCGCTGCAAATGCCTTGCGCAGTGCGCTCAAGGACCACGGCCGGGCTATCGACGACAGCTTGGAGAACCAGGCGCACGCGGCCCTGGCTGCCGCCGGTGAACTGGAGGCCTGGCAACGCTGGCGCGCTGACCAGTTGCGTGGCGAACTCGTGGCGCGCGCAGAAGGGCTGCTAAAGCGCCCCGAAGGGCAGGCCATTGGCGGGCGCAAGATGCAGGAGAACCTGCGCGGCCTGCGTGAGCAATGGAAACAGACTGATCTCGGTGGGGCACCCAACCACGCCATGTGGAAACGCTTTGACGAAGCCTGCAATCTGGCGCACAAGGTGGTTGAAGCATGGGTGGACAGAGTTCGCAGCGAGGCGGCGGAACATCGTACGCAGCGCCTTGCCCTGATCGACGAGGTCAAGGCCTGGGCTGGCGCCAACCGGATTGCGCTGGACGATGACTGGCGTGGTTTTAGCCGCCTGCTGTACGGATTTGGCGACCGCTGGCGCGATGCCGGGCATATCAATGAGAAAGCGTTTGCCGAGTTGCAGCCGCTGTGGGATGCGGCGATTGCCGAGGCGGCAGCGCCGCTGGAGGCATTGCAACAGCAGAGTCTGTTGCGCCGCCAGGGCATGATTGCCGAGGCAGCGGCGCTGGGTGAGGTTCCGGTGTTGCGGGTGGACGCCGTCAAGGCGCTGCAACAGCGTTGGCAGGCGGAGGCGCAGGCGGTTCCCATGGAGCGACGCGCTGAACAAAAGCTGTGGGACAGTTTTCGCCAGCCGATCGACCAGGCTTTCGAGCGCAAGTCTGCCGAGCGCGATCAGGCCGAGGCGGCGCTGGGCGAACACGATCGTACGGTGCTGGAAGCGGCAAAGGCGCTGGAGCAGGCCAACGCCAGCAGCGACGCGCAGCGCATCCGGCTGGCGATGGCAGCGCTGGATGCCGCCTTGCGCGGGCAGGCCGTTGCCCAAGGGCAAGTGCATGCTGCGGCTGCAGCAGCGCCACCCGCCGTGCCCGCCGCAGCCGCACCCGACCACGTTGTTCCAGTGGCCTCTGACGACAACGCCGCAGCGGGCGCTGCGGTGACGGCGGGCGCGGTAGCGCCTGCCAAGCCAGCATCTGCGCCAAAACCGGTGGTGGCCATGCGTGGCGACGACCGTCCTGGCATGCGCAAGTCCGAGCCAGCGCCGGCACCGGGACGGGGCGGCAAGTTTGGTGATCGCCGCGATGGGGGCAGGCCGGGTCAGACCGGTGCGCCAGGGCGCGGCTTTGAGCGTCCGCAGCGCGGCGAGCATGCAGCGCGCGCTGACATGCCGATGCAACCGCGCCTTGGGGATGCCGCATTTCGGGCGCAGCGCGACGCGCTCGAGCGCGCACAACTGGCCCTGCGCAAGCTGGCCAGCCATGCCCACGGCGAAGCGCTCACCCAACTGCTGCTGGCCTGGGAGCGGCGCGACGCCGCGTTGCTGCCCAATGTGCAGGATCTGGGCGCGCGGGTTGGCTCCGTCGGTCGCGCCGCCTGGCTGCAGTCGTTGGCGGGCGCGTCAGCGGCCGATGCCGGTGTCGCCTTGCTGCGGCTGGAGACGGCAGCCGAGGTGCCGACACCAGCGCAACACCTGGAGGCACGCCGCGCCTACCAGTTGCAGCTGCTGACACGCCGCAACGACCCGACACCGGTGCAGACCTGGGTCAAGGACGTCGGCAGCGTGTTGGCAAGCCCCTTTGACTCTGATGCGCAGAATCGCCTGCGCAATACGCTCAAGATGCTGCTCAAGCCCTGAGCAAGCGTTGCCGGGTCGGCTGGCGGCTTGAATCTGGGCCGCTGACTCATCCACGGCCACAATCCCCGGCACAATGGGCGCTGCGCGGCGGGCGGCCGCGTCACTCGAACAGAGAGGCAAAACGTGGACTCCATGGAAGACCTGCTGCGCCGACTGGAGCAGCTCAATGTGATCGGAGCGTCGCTGTCAAAGGAGCGCGACATCACGCGGCTGCTGGAGAGCATCTTGCTGGCGGCCAAGGCGATCACCAATGCAGACGGTGGAACGCTGTACCGCATGCTCGACGACCAGACCGCCTTGCGCTTCGAAATCCTGCGCACCGATTCCCTGCGCATAGCCATGGGCGGTACCTCCGGAAACCCGATCAGTTTTCCCAACCTCCCGCTACACGACGAAGCCGGCGCGCCAAATGATTCGCTGGTGTCGGTGTATGCGGCGATCCACCACCAGACGGTGAATATTGCAGACGCCTACGATGCGCCGAGTTTCGATTTCTCCGGAACGCGCCGCTTTGACGAGCGTACCGGTTATCGCTCGAAGTCCTTCCTGGCTGTGCCCATGCGCAACCATGAAGGCGAGGTCATAGGCGTCCTGCAACTGATCAATGCCCGCTTGCCGGGCAGCACCGAGGTGGTGAGTTTTTCCACGTCCGACCAGAGTCTGGTGGAATCGCTGGCCTCGCAGGCGGCGATTGCGCTGACAAACCGGCTGCTGATCACGCAGCTTGAAGAGCTGTTCGAATCCTTCATCAACCTGATCAACCTGGCGATTGACGAAAAGTCGCATTACACCGGCGGGCATTGCCAGCGAGTGCCGGCGCTGACGATGCTGTTGGCGGAGGCCGTCAACAACACTTCGGAGGGCCCGCTTGCGTCCTTCACGATGGACGACCGGGACCGCTACGAACTCAAGATTGCCGGTCTGTTGCACGATTGTGGCAAGGTAACGACCCCCGTGCATGTGGTGGACAAGGCGACCAAGCTGCAGACCCTGTTCGACCGCATCGGCTTGATCGACACCCGCTTCGAGGTGCTCAAGCGGGACGCCGAAATTGCGGCGCTGCGCCGCCAACTGGAACTGCGCAGCAAGGTGAACCTGGACGCCGAAGCCGCCATCTGGTCTGACTACCGTGTGGCCCTCAATGCGCTGGAAGAGGACAAGGCGTTCCTGCGCGCCACCAATGCTGGGGCCGAAAAGACGGAGGACTGGGCGATCGTACGCGTGCGCGCCATCGCCGGCTCGCGCGTGTGGCGCAACGTGGATGGTGTGGAGACCGAGTTTCTGACCTCCGACGAACTCGAGAACCTGACCATCCGCGCCGGAACACTTACACAAACCGAACGCAATACCATCAATCACCACATCGTGGCCACCATCAAGATGCTGGAGAAGCTGCCCTGGCCAAAACACCTGCGCAAGGTGCCGGAGTACGCCGGTGGTCACCATGAACGCATGGACGGCAAGGGTTACCCCAAAGGCCTGACGCGCGACCAGATGTCGGTGCAGGCGCGGGTCATGGGTATTGCCGATATCTTTGAGGCGCTGACCGCCAGTGACCGCCCTTACAAGCCCGGCATGAAGCTGTCGCAGGCAATGGGCATCATGCACCGCTTCAAGATAAACGGGCATATCGACCCGGACCTGTTTGACGTATTCGTCAAGGAACAAGTGTATTTGCGTTACGCCGAGCAGTTCCTGGACCCGTGGCAGATCGATGCAATCAGTCTGCCGACCCTGGCGGGTTGAAGAAGGCATCGAACAGCAAGGTCAGTTGCGCGAACTCCGCATTGAAACGCGGCCGGTTGACGAAGTAGGCTTCGCTCGATACTGCAAAAAACTCCCCGTGTGATGTGGCGCCATAGGCGTCAAGCCACACCGGCGCGCCGCCAAAACGCTCGGCCAGACTGAGCCGGTCCGAAAAGTCCCGGTAGGCCCTATGCAGTGTGTCCTGCCACAGGCGACGTGCCGCGGCGGCGCTACCCGCACCCATGAAGCCGGCGGGCAAGGGCGGGCAGCCGTCGGCCGCGCCATCACACAGGTCGATCTTGTGCACAAACTCATGGATCACCACGTTGTAGCCGTCGGCTGCAGACTGTCCCGCACCGGCGACGTCCTGCCAGCTCAACATCACCGGGCCTTGGTGCATGGCCTCACCGCGGATCTCCTCGTGGTATTGGTGCACTACGCCGTTATCGTCAATCGTCTCGCGCTTGGCCCGGACGGTACCTGGATACACCACGATCCCGACGAAGTCGCCGTACCAGTCCAGGCCACGTCGCGGCGCCGTGATGCCGAGCACGGGCAAACAGGCCTGGGCGGCGATGGCCACCGCCATCGTGTCGGTAATGGCCAATCCGGCTGCGCCGTGAAACTCCTTGCCAGCCAGAAACTGTTGTGCCAGCGCCCGCAGTTCCAGGGACTGGGTAGAGGGGCTGCGCGGCAAGAATGGGAACTCAAGCAGCGCCTGTTGCCACAACACTTCGCCAATGGCTGGCGGAGGTCTTTGCAGGCGCGCGCGCAGGCGGCCCAGCCACCGGTTCACGTGGGCGCCTCGGGGTGTCCCGACCGTTCCGGCGCGATCCGGCTGAACACGGCGGCCTTGCCCGGACGCGGCAACTCCAGGCGCAACACCTGGGCGCGAGGCGGCGAGGCGGCCCCGTCCCAGTCGCTCAGCACAATGCGCTGCAGGCCGCCGCCCAGGTCATGGTCCTGCGGCCGGTGGGTGTGGCCATGCAGCAAGACCGTGCTTTGGGTCGCACCAAGCCACTGGCGGGCGCCGTCGGAGTCCACGTCGAACCACCGCACCTGTGCCGCCTTGCGCGACTCGCTGCGCTGTCGCAGTTCGCGTGCGATGGCGCGGCGTTGCTCCAGCGTTTGCGCCAGGAACTGTTGCGTCCACGCCGGGCTGCGCACCAAAAGGCGAAACTGCATGTAGTCCGTATCGTCCCAACACAGGGCATCACCATGCGCCAGCAGCCAGCGTTCGTCGCCAAATTCCAGCACACAGGGGTCGGACAACAACTGCACACCGCAGCGGTGCAAAAACTGGGTACCAATGAGGAAGTCCCGGTTGCCGTGCATGAAAAACACGCGGCAGCGCTGGGTGGTTCGCGCCAGCACCGAGGCGACCGTTGTTTCGAATGGCACCTGCGGCGCGTCATTGGGCAGTGGCCCTGTCGCCAGTGCGTCGTCGCCGACCCAGACCTCGAACAAGTCGCCGAGTATGAATATAGCGTCCGCACAGGTCTGCGCCATATAACGGCTCCAGGTCACCAGCGTGGCGCTATCCTGCTCCTGCAGATGCAAGTCGGAGATGAAGTCCACGCGCTGCCAGGAGAGCGGCACAACCAGCCTTTGTGGCTGTGGTGGGGCGGCGTGCGCCGCCCGGGCGGATTTGGCGTTCACCATGCGGGGTTGTCCTGCTGCCAGCAGCCGCGCGGCAATTCGCCGACGCGTTACAGGGCGACGGCCTTTTCGATCACCACATCGTCGACCGGCACGTCGTCGTGAAAGCCCTTGCGCCCGGTCGCGACCGCCTTGATGCGGTCAACGATCTCGGTCCCCGAGACGACCCGCCCGAACACCGCGTAGCCCCAGCCTTGCGCGTCGGGCGCGCTGTGGTTGAGGAATCCGTTGTTGGCCACGTTGATGAAGAACTGGGCGGTGGCGGAGTGGGGATCGTTGGTGCGCGCCATCGCCACCGTGTACTGCTGGTTCTTCAGGCCATTATTAGCTTCGTTGTTTATCGGTGTGCCGCTGCGTTTTTCTTTCATGCCGGGCTCAAAACCACCGCCTTGCACCATGAAGCCGGGAATGACGCGGTGGAAGACGGTGTTGTTGTAGTGGCCCTGGTTTACATAGTCCAGAAAGTTGGCGGCGGATTTCGGCGCCTTGTCGGCGTCGAGTTCGAGTGTGATGACACCGTATTTGTGGATATGAAGTTCGACTTGCGGGTTTGCCATGATTTATTTCACCAGGGTTGCTGAGTTGATAAGAATGGGAGTTTTCGGCGCGTCCGATGGAAACGGACCGCCCGCTCCGGTCGGCACGGCCTTGATCTTTTGCACCACTTCCATGCCGCTCACGACTTTGCCAAATACCGTGTAACCAAACAGTTGCGGCGCATTCAAAAGGTTGGCGCGCGGCGTGTTCTCGTAGACCCGGCCCTGGAACTCGAACTTCGGCACCGGGTCACCCGGGGGGATCAGGATCGGGTCCAGGAAGGCATTGTCCTTTACGTTGATGAAAAACTGGGCGGTGGCGGAATTCGGGTCATTCGTGCGCGCCATCGCCAACGTGCCGACAACGTTGCGTGACCCGCCTTTGGACAGGGCCTCGCGTCCCTCGTGCGCGATCGGTGGACGGGACTTGCGCTCGACGTAACTGGTATCGAAACCGCCGCCTTGCACCATGAAATTCTCGATGACGCGATGAAACACGGTGCCGTTGTAATGTTTGTCATTCACGTATTGCAGAAAGTTTTCCACCGTCTTGGGCGCCCTGTCCGGGTACACCTCGACCACAAAGTCACCCGCAGAAGTGCTAAAGCGCACCCTTGGCGCATCCTGAGCCCAGGCCAGGCTGCTGAAACACACAGCGCTGGCAATGGCGCAGCACAAAAGATAAGGACGGGATGCAGACACGGTTTTTCCTTTCAGGGCTGGATTGGGTTGCCGCCGCGTCAGCGCGACGCCGACGCGGCCGGGGTTGGTGGCCGGGTGCGGTCGGTCAGCGGCACGCCAGGCCTGGCGGCGGGTGTGGCGCCAACCAGTTGGCGGATCAAAACCAGCTTCGGGCCAATGCTGGTATTGCCAGGTTCGAGTCGCAGCGATTCGCTGTACGATTGTGCCGCCATCCTCGCGTACACGTCACCGAGATTTTCATGGGCGGTCGCGTAACTGCGGTTGCCGCGTATGGCTGCCTCGAGCGACGCCCGGGCCTTGTCGAGTTGCCCCTGCGCCGCATACAACACCGCTACGTTGTTGTGTGGCTCCGGCAGCTCCGGATATTCTTCGGTCAGCTTCACATAGATAGCGATGGCTTCAACGGGTTTTCCCATGTCCTGCTGCACCAGACCCTTGAGGAAACGCATCTGCGGATCGCGTGGATTTTTGGCCAGGTACTGATCGGCTTTTTGCAGCGCATCCGCCAGTTGTCCGGAACGCATCAGTTGGGTGATTGGGGCGTAATCGTCCGCCAGCGCCACCGTGGCGAGCAGGGCTGCCGCGATGCAGCCAATGCGCGACCACTGGCGCAAGCCACGGCGTGGGGGCATCCTGAAATCTCCTCAACCAAACGCGTTGCAATCCCGGCCAGCGGGGCTTTATACTGTGTTTGATTGTAGCCCAGGGGTGTCGTTTGGCCCTCTGGCCCAGTGCCAAACCACCCTCCCGTTACCGATGTCGTTTGAGGCCACCCCTTGCCATCTCTGCATTGCGGGCGCGGCCTTTAGTCCCCCATGAACCTTCGCGTCTACAACACGCTGACGCGTGTGACAGAACCCTTTGTGCCACTGCAGGATGGCCACGTGCGCATGTATGTATGTGGCATGACGATCTATGACTTGTGCCACATCGGCCATGCGCGCATGATGCTGGCCTTTGACGTGATCCAGCGCTGGCTCAAGGCGCTGGGATATCGTGTGACCTATGTGCGCAACATCACGGACATCGACGACAAGATCATTCGCCGTGCGGTCGAACGCGGGATCTCCATTCGAGCCCTGACCGACGAGATGATTGCCGCCATGCGCCGCGATATTGGCGCACTCGGCATTGAGACCCCGAGCCTGGAGCCGCGCGCCACCGAATACGTGCCGCAAATGCTCGACCTGATCGGTCGCCTGCAAAAAAAGGGGCTCGCCTACCAGGGCAGTGAAGGCGACGTGAACTTTGCGGTGCGCAAGTTTCCCGGCTACGGCAAATTGTCCGGCAAGTCGCTGGATGAGTTGCGCGCCGGTGAACGGGTGGCGGTGCTGGTGGGCAAGGACGACCCGCTGGACTTCGTGATGTGGAAGTCTGCCAAGGCTGGTGAGCCGGCGGACGCCAAATGGGACAGCGTGTATGGCCCCGGGCGCCCTGGCTGGCATATCGAATGTTCTGCCATGTGTGCGCAGACCTTGGGCGAGACCTTTGATATCCATGGTGGCGGCGCGGACCTGCAGTTCCCGCACCACGAAAACGAGATCGCGCAAAGCGAAGGCGCCACTGGCAAACCCCTGGCAAGGTTCTGGTTGCACAACGGGTTCCTGCGGCTGGACAACGAAAAAATGTCCAAGAGCCTGGGCAATTTTTTCACCATCCGTGAGGTGTTGGCCCATTACGACGCGGAGACGGTTCGCTTCTTTCTGTTGCGTGCGCATTACCGCAGCGCGCTGAACTACAGTGACCTCAACCTGGACGACGCGCGCTCGGGATTGCGCCGTCTGTATACCGCCTTGCAGCTAGTGCCACCGGCCGATGTTGCCCTTGACTGGAGTACGCCGTTTGCCCAGCGCTTTCGCGCTGCCATGAACGACGACTTTGGCACGCCGGAGGCGGTGGCCGTGTTGTTTGCGCTGGCCAACGAAGTCAACAAGACGCGCTCTGCGGAGCTGTCGGGTCTGCTGAAGGCGCTTGGCGCTACCTTGGGACTCCTGCAAGGTGACGCGGCGGCCTTCTTGCGCGGACAACGCAACGACGCCACGCAACCCGATGATGCTGCCATCGATGCTTTGGTGCAGGCGCGTTCGGCCGCCAAGGCGGCGCGGGATTTTGCCGAGGCCGACCGGATCCGTAAGGTGCTCGCTGACAGCGGTATTGTTCTGAAGGACTCGGCCGCTGGCAGCGTCTGGGAGCGTGGGCCCTGACATGGCAGTTTCCAAAAGCGCAGTGACTGCCGTAGCCAAGCCCGGCTACTGGGACGAGGCGTGCAAGCAATTGATGCGCAAGGACCGCGTGATGAAGCGTCTGATCCCGCAGTCCGATGGCGCTTTTTTGCAAACCCGTGGCGATGCATTCACGACCCTGGCGCGCAGCATCGTGGGCCAGCAGATATCGGTGAAGGCGGCGCAAACCGTGTGGGACCGTTTTGCCAAGTTGCCGCGCAGGATGGCACCCGGCAACGTGCTCAAGCTCAAGGTGGACGACATGCGCGCGGCCGGGTTGTCGGCACGCAAGGTGGAATACCTGGTGGATTTGTCGCTGAATTTTGACGACGGATCAATCCGGGAGGGCGCTTGGGAGGCGATGGAGGACGAGGCCATCATCGCCGAACTGGTAGCGATCCGAGGCATTGGTCGCTGGACCGCCGAGATGTTTCTGATTTTCCACCTGATGCGACCCAACGTGTTGCCGCTGGACGACGTGGGGCTGATCAACGGCATCAGCCGGAACTATTTTTCAGGTGATTCGGTCAGCCGCAGCGACGCACGCGAGGTGGCCGGTGCCTGGACGCCGTTTTGTAGTGTGGCTACTTGGTATATTTGGCGCTCGCTGGACCCGATGCCAGTCGAGTATTGAGGCGCCCTCGCAGGAGCCGCTAACTGGAACAACGCCATGGCCAAGAAGGTTTTCCTGGATTTCGAACAACCGATTGCCGAGCTGGAGTCCAGAATCGACGAACTGCGCTACGTGCAGAACGAGTCGGCGGTGGACATATCGGCCGAGATCGATCAACTCGGCAAGAAGAGCCTGCAACTCACCAAGGATATTTACGGCAACCTGACGCCGTGGCAGATTACCAAGATTGCGCGGCACGCGGAGCGGCCTTATACGATGGACTATGTCAACGAGATGTTCACGCATTTCGTCGAGATGCATGGCGACCGGCACTATGCCGATGACATGAGCATTGTGGGTGGCCTGGCACGTTTTAATGGAACGCCCTGCATGGTGGTCGGGCAACAGAAGGGGCGCGACACCAAGGAGCGCGCCATGCGCAATTTCGGCATGTGCAAGCCCGAGGGTTACCGCAAGGCCCTGCGGCTGATGAAGAGCGCCGAGAAGTTCAAGCTGCCGGTATTCACATTCGTCGACACGCCGGGTGCCTACCCGGGCATCGACGCGGAGGAACGCGGCCAGTCTGAGGCCATCGGCCGCAACATCTTCGAGATGGCGCAGCTTGAGGTGCCCATCATCACCACCATCATCGGCGAAGGCGGTTCCGGCGGCGCGTTGGCGATTTCGGTGGGTGACCTGGTTTTGATGCTGCAGTATTCAATTTATTCGGTGATCAGCCCGGAAGGTTGTGCGTCCATTCTTTGGAAAACCTCCGACAAGGCTAAGGACGCGGCCGATGCGCTGGGCATAACCGCATTGCGTCTGAAGGCACTGGGCCTGGTGGACAAGAACGTCAATGAGCCGGTGGGCGGCGCGCACCGCGACCACAAGCAGATGGCGTCGTTCCTCAAACGTGCGCTGAGCGACGCCTACCGCCAGGTCAGCGACCTCAAGCCGCGCGAACTGGTCGACCGTCGTTACGAACGGCTGCAGAGTTATGGCCGCTTTACCGATACCAAAGCCGATACCAAAGCCGATGCCAAGGCCCCCTCCAAATAATGCGGGCGATGCGCTGACCCGGGCCCTGGCCTCGTTTACTCCGGATTTGCCGCTTGCTGTGGCGTACAGCGGTGGCGCCGATTCCACCGCCTTGTTGCTGGCCTGCGTGCGCAAGTGGCCGGCCCAAGTGGCAGCCATCCATGTGCACCACGGACTGCAGGCGGCGGCAGATGGTTTTGCGCTGCATTGCACCAGCACCTGCAACGAATTGCAGGTGCCACTGGCGGTGATGCATGTGGTTGCCCATAAAAGCAAAGGCCAAAGCCCCGAGGACGCCGCACGCAAGGCCCGTTATGGCGCGCTGGCGTCTGCCGTGGCCCAGCCGATTGGCGCTTTGCGCTGCCGCAGCATTGCACTGGCGCAACATGCCGACGACCAGGTCGAGACCATGTTGCTGGCGTTGAGCCGTGGTGCCGGCCTGCCCGGGCTTGCGGCCATGCGTGCGCGTTGGGATCACGCTGGCGTCGTTTACTGGCGGCCCTTGCTGTTGCTGTCTGCGATTGAGTTGCGCAGTTGGCTGGCGCAGCAGGGCGCGCGATTTGTGGACGACCCCAGCAATAGCGAGGCGGAATTTACGCGCAACCGCATCCGCGCCACGGTGTTGCCAGCGCTGGATCGAACGTTCGCCAATGTGCGCGACACCTTTGCCCGCAGTGCCGCCCATGCCGCGCAGGCGCAGCGCGTGCTGGACGAGGTGGCGCAACAGGATCTGCTGCAGGTGCAGTCGCAACCAGTGGACGGTTCACTGCGCATCCACAACCTGCGCGGTTTGTCGCGCGACCGCCAGGCCAATCTGCTGCGTTACTGGTTGCGCACGGTGCACGGCGCCACGGCGAGTGCGGCCCAGCTCGACGAGCTGCTAAAGCAACTGGCAGCCTGCAGCACCCGCGGCCACCACATCGAGATCCGGGCTGCGCAGGGCGTTGTGCAGCGTCGGGCCGGAGCACTGGCTTGGTACAATCGCACCGGCTTTCAGGCGCTGCGGGTCTGAAAGAATGGCCTCCTGCGACACCCCTGGGCAGGCGCCACAGAAGCGCCACGCGGCGCAACCCAGTCCGACTTTTCCACCCATCCAATGGCATTGATTGTTCACAAATACGGCGGTACGTCGATGGGCTCGACCGAGCGCATTCGCAACGTCGCCAAACGCGTAGCCAAGTGGGCGCGCGCCGGCCACCAGTTGGTAGTGGTGCCCAGCGCCATGGGTGGCGAGACCAATCGGCTGCTGGCGCTGGCACAGGAGCTGGCACCGGCCAAGCCGTCCGCAGACTACAGCCGCGAGCTGGACATGTTGGCGGCCACCGGCGAACAGGTATCGTCCGCCTTGCTCGCAATTGCGCTGCAGGCCGAAGGCATCGAGTCGGTCAGTTACGCTGGCTGGCAGGTACCGATCCGCACCAACAGCGCGTATACCAAGGCGCGCATCGAATCCATCGACGACAAGAAGGTGCGCGCCGACTTGGCCCTGGGCCGGGTCGTGATCGTCACCGGTTTTCAGGGCATGGACGAAGCTGGCAACATCACCACCCTGGGGCGTGGCGGCAGCGACACCTCGGCGGTCGCGGTGGCGGCGGCCATGAAGGCAAAGGAGTGCCTGATTTACACCGACGTCGATGGTGTCTACACCACCGATCCGCGGGTGGTGGCCGAGGCGCGCCGGCTCAAGACGGTGAGTTTCGAGGAGATGCTGGAGATGGCCTCCATGGGCTCCAAGGTGCTGCAGATCCGCTCGGTCGAATTTGCCGGCAAATACAAGGTGCCGCTGCGCGTGTTGTCGAGTTTCACGCCCTGGGACATCGCAATCGAAGAAGAAGCCAAGTCCGGCACATTGATCACTTTTGAGGAAGACGAACAAATGGAACAAGCCATCGTGTCGGGCATCGCCTTCAACCGCGACGAGGCAAAGATATCGGTCATGGGCGTGCCCGACAAACCTGGCATTGCCTACCAGATTCTCGGCCCGATCGCCGACGCCAACATCGATGTGGACGTGATCATCCAGAACCTTAGCAAGGATGGCAAGACCGACTTCAGCTTCACCGTGAACCGGGGCGACTATGCGCGCGCCATCGACCTGCTGCGCAGCAAGATCGCCGCCGGGTTGGGGGCGCAGGACGTAGTGGGCGACACCAAGATCTGCAAGGTGTCCATCGTCGGCATCGGCATGCGCAGCCACGTGGGCGTGGCCAGCCGCATGTTCCGCGTGCTGAGCGAGGAGGGCATCAACATCCAGATGATCTCGACCAGTGAAATCAAGACTTCGGTCGTGATCGACGAAAAATACATGGAGCTCGCGGTACGCGCCCTGCACAAGGCCTTCGACCTGGACCAGATGCCAGCGGACAGTGCCCGGTAGTCATGACATAATCAGCGCGAGTCAGGAAACGTGACCGAGCGGCCGAAGGTGCTCCCCTGCTAAGGGAGTATGGGGTGTAGAGCCTCATCGAGGGTTCGAATCCCTCCGTTTCCGCCAGATATGGGTTTTGTGTAGTCCAACAAAGACCCCCAAAAAACCCCTGCAAGCCCATTGTTTGCGGGGTTTTTTGTTTTCTACGGTCCAACACGTGGTATTGCAAGCCGATGTCAATTGGGGGTATGTTCGGGGCGGTGAAGCGGATTTGCCAGTACGGGCCGAACTGTGATCGGGATCGCCGGGACTTGCGCGCGGCGCTCGCTATCCTCGCTGAGCGTGGACGCGCGCGGATGGAGAAAGATGGGCGCCGGCGGGTCGTGGCAATCAATCCGGCGCTGCTCGCTGATCAGCAGTGACCTTCGACTAACTGAATTCGACACCTGAGGGTGTTGCTACTCTTGCTACCATCGCACGTGCGCCGTCCGTGAGCAATACGGCAGAATCTTTACCGGGAGAACACACCGCCCCAGCGGGGCCGACGAGTAGACTGTGCCTTGGAGGTCACTATGGATGCATCACTTGTCAGCCGCGACCCAGAGGTTATGAGCGGCGCGCTTTGCTTCACAGGGACACGTGTGCCGGTTAAGAACCTATTCGACTATCTGGAAGGCACGTCGTCCCTGGAAGAGTTTCTTGAGGACTTCCCTTCGGTGTCACGCCAGCGAGCCATAGCGGTGCTCGAAGCCGCCCGCGAGCGCCTCGCAGCCGATGCGCCTGCTGCTTGACGAGTGCGTCCCGGCGCGTCTGCGGCGCGCATTTCCATCGCACGAGGTATCGACCGCCGTCGCAGAAGGTTGGTCGGGCATCAAGAACGGCAAGTTGCTTGCCCTTGCAGCGCAACGCTTCGACGCCTTCATCACCGTAGACAAGAATCTTCCGTACCAGCAAAATACGGCAACGCTTCCGGTGGCAGTATTCGTTTTGGACGCGGTGTCGAACGAACTGCCTTACCTTCTGCCACTGCTACCCGCGCTGGAAAATGAATTGGGCAAGCTGGTCAAGGGCAGCTTCGTCCTCATCGGCTCTGATGCTTAACCATCGCCTGAACAGTAACGGGCGCACGCGCGCAACCGCTGTTCGGTAGCAGGAGTAGCAAGGGTAGCAAGGGGCATGGGGCAAGGTCACTCCGTTGTAATCTTTCTTCCCGTCCTCCGACCGATCTTTACCGCGAAGCATTTCGCCATGCCCCTTGAGTCTGAACTTGTCGCCCTGCGCCAACCCCTGCTCCGATTTGCGATGCTCCAATTACGCAACGATAGCGTGGCCGAGGACGTGGTCTCCGAGACCATGCTTGCCATCCTTGAAAAACCCGACAGTTTCGAGGGCCGAAGTTCGTGGCGTACCTACGCCACCGGCATCCTCAAGTTCAAGATCATCGAAGTCATCCTCAAGCGCGGGCGTGAAGTGCACATCGAACCACTTGAAGACCAGGGCATGGACGACGCGATGGACGCGTAGTTTGTCAGTGATGGCCACTGGGCTGAACCACCGCCGTCCTGGCAAGAGCCCGACAAGGCGCTGCAACAGAGCCAGTTCTTCGATGTCCTGCAGGCCTGTGTGGACCGCCTGCCAGCCAGGATCGGTCGGGTGTTCATGATGCGTGAATGGCTGGACCAGGACATGGACGACATCTGCAAGGAGCTTGGCATTACCAGCAACAACTGTAGCGTGATGCTGTACCGGGCCCGCATGCAATTGCGTGAGTGTCTGGGCGGCAACTGGTTTGAAAAACATTGATGAAGCTCGAACTCGATTGCAAGGAAATGTCGCGGCTGATCAGCGAAGGCCTGGACACGAGCTTGCCACCGGCCGAGCGGACGCGCATGAGTCTCCACTTTGTGATCTGTGAGACCTGTCGCAACGTCGATGAACAGTTCGGATTCCTGCGCCGCGCAATGCGCCGTCTGGCCAGGGACCGGGAAACCGATGAACCGGCAGACACGTAACCACTGGATCATGGGCGCCACGGGTTATACCTGCCGCCACTTCTGACGACGAAGACGATGAACACTGATTGCGAAGGGCTCTGATGTTCGTCCTGGCCGATTGGCTGCTGCTCGCGCCAGGTGTTGATCTCGCGCTTGGCGTGTTCTTAGCGCTGATTTTTGCAACCAGGGGCGCCCAGATGATTGACCGCGAAGCCAAGGGCATGCCGATGTCGGCGCGGGTGCTGATCCTGCCGGGCGCCACGGGGCTATGGCCTCCGCTGCTGCTGAAGTGGCTGCGCCAGCAGTCCCCGCCCGCAGCATGAAACAAGCACACCGGCGCTGGCATTGGCAGGATGTTGGCTGTCATTGCGGTCCAACAGTTTGCTTTATTGCTTGGTACCAAGTTGCAGCATCACTCCAACGAAAAATTAACGCCGACCCAAGTTCCGCTACCCGACAACGGCA
>JAJAZK010000435.1 GCA_026785765.1 Rhodoferax sp.
CCACCGTACCGTGCCGCCAGGTCACCTGGCCGCAGCAGGCACGCCTTGATCGCGCCAGCCACCTGCCGCAAGGTGTCGTCGCCCTGTTGGTGGCCGTAATGGTCGTTGTAGCGCTTGAAGTGGTCGATATCGAGCATCAGCACGCCGAACGACGAAGCATTGCGTGACGCCCGGCGCCACTCGGCGCCGAGCTGCTCGTCGAAGCAGCGTCGGTTGAAGACGCCCGTCAGGCCGTCGATGAAGACCATCCTGCGCAGCAAATCTGTCTGCTGCTTGAGCGTGATGTGGGTCTTGACGCGCGCCCGCACGGTGGCCGGGTTGAACGGCTTGGCGATGAAGTCGACCGCGCCGACTTCGAAGCCGTGCGTCTCTTGTGTGGCATCGTTGTGGGCGGTGACGAAGATGACCGGGATGTTGCGCGTGGCTTCGTCGCTCTTGAGATGGCGGCAGACTTCGTAGCCGTCCATCTCGGGCATCACCACGTCGAGCAGCACCAGGTCGGGCGGGTCGTCGCGGCACAATTCGAGCGCCTTGGCGCCGCTGGTGACCATCAGCACGCGGTAATCGGGCGAGAAGATGCGGTCGAGCAACTGGTTGTTGATCGGCTGATCGTCAACCAGCAGCAGGCAGGGGCGGGCCCGAGGCGCATAGCGCGTGCTGACCAAGGCCGGCGCAATGGGGTCGGTGTGCATGGTCATCTTTCGACCTCCTCGGTCAGGGCTTGGCGCTGCGCCAGCGCACGCTCGAAGTCGAGCGCGGCCAGCGCGTCGTCCAGCGGTGGAAGAGCGGTTTGCAGCTGCGCGGCGGCCGTCATCGCTACCGCCATGCGCACACCGCCACCGGTGCTGTTGTGGGCGTCCGGGCGCGCCGCTTGCGCAGGCAAGCGCATGGCGACGGCCATGCAGCGCCAATAGACACTGCGGTCAGCCAGCAGTGCCAGCAGCGCGGCACTCAGCAGCGTGCTGCGCAACCCGGCATCCCCCAGTGCGGGCAGAGGCAGGCCCAACGTGACAGCAGCCTGGGCCAGTGCCACGATAGCGAAAAGCGGGGCGAAGAGGCGGATCAGATCAAAGTTGGGTTTCATGTCGCCTTTGTCGTCTGTGTCGTCTGTGTCGTCTGTGTCGTCTGTGTCGTCTGTGTCGTCTGTGTCGCCAGTGCCGCTTGCCTATGGTTATCGCGATACCCCGCAGTGGCAACGGCGCCGCCCATCGCTTAAACCACGGGCATCAAATTGTAAATTCGCCCGCGGGCTTCAGGCCGCCACAGCCCGAGCAGCCTTGCGCAATCGCTTGTTCTGGTACATGGCCTGGTCCGCCTGGGCGATCAGCTCGGCGATGTAAGGATGACCGGCCACGTGGTACGCCACCTGCCCGACACTGAAGCGAATGTCGTAACCGCGCTGCGCCACGCGGTTTCTGTCGTCGAGCGCTTGCTGAAGGCGGGCGATCGCTTCGGATGCCTGGGCATCGTTGGCGTTGGCAAGCAATACGACGAATTCATCGCCGCCAAGCCGTCCAATCACATCACTTTCGCGAAAGATGGCGCGCAGCAGCGCAGAAAACGTCGTCAGTGCGCGGTCTCCTTCGGCATGTCCGAACCTGTCGTTGATCTGCTTGAAGTCATTCAAGTCAAAGAACAGCAGGGATGCGGGCTTTTCGAGCCGCTTGCAGACCGCCAGTGCGTTCTGCGCCAGCGCCTTGAAGCCGCGCCGGTTGGAAATCAGCGTGAGTTCGTCCAGCGTCGCCATCTGAACGGCGGCGATTGCCTGCTCGACCATGGCAGCCAGGTCGCGCAGCAGTTTGAGCTCATCCCCGTCCAGGTTGCGGGGCACGACGTCGATCAGGCACAAGGTTCCCAGCTTGCTGCCATTGGGCACCGTCAAAGGACAACCGGCGTAAAAGCGAATGCTCGGGTCCCCAGTCACCAGCGGGTTGTCATGAAAGCGGATATCCGCCAGGGCATCGGGCACCATGAGGATCTCGTCGCTCAGGATGGCGTGCCCGCAGAATGACACGTCCAGAGAAGTTTCACTGGCAGCCAGGCCGACGCGTGACTTGAACCACTGACGGTCCGCGTCAACCATGCTGACGAGGGCGATCGGCACGCCGAAAAGGCGCTTCGCCAGGCGGGTCACCCGATCAAAGTTTTCTTCAGGAGCCGTGTCAAGGATGTTGAGCGAGCGCAGTGTGGCGATGCGGAAGTGTTCGTTCTCGGGCTTGGCAGGTGTTTGCATCGGGACCATTTCTGTTGAAGGGGCAAAGCCGCGACCGCTTGGTCAGCCCTGCGATCCGAATTGTTGGCTTACGCGTTCACTTTAAAAGCTTCTGCGGTGCCCCACAATCAGGAGCATGCCCTAGCCCGGCGCAGAAAACACCCGGGTCAGGCTTTGCCGGGATGCGGGTAGGAAGTCGCGAGCCAGGTGCGGGTCGGGTGTTTTCCGCAAGCGCCTAGGGTATTGGCCCGATTCCGCGACGCCGCCGCGACTTCTACAGTCGCGGCATGTTCCAAAGTCTGGATTCCGCAGAAGGGCGCCGCGCCGAAGCGCGCAGGCGATTTTTCAGACCGGTAACCGTTTTCCTGAATGGTCAGCCCGCATTTGAGGCGCGGCCGTTCGACATCAGCAATGAGGGCGTGGGCATCACGATAGACACTTCCCTGGCGCAGGGCACATCCTGCGCGTTGTCGTTCCAGTTGCCGCTGGGCGGCGGCGCCGAATTCACCGTTGAAGTATCCGCAGCTGTTGTTTACAGCATGTTGAGCGGAAAAATGGGCGGCTTCAAGACTGGCATGCAATTCAAGAATCCGACGGCGAAAGTAGCGGACGCGATACTGGCCTACGTGACCGGGTAGATGGCCGCTGCCGGTAGGCGCCCAAGGGCCTCAGCGGTCAAAAGCCGAAGCTGGCCAGCAGGTCGTCAACCTCGCTCTGGTTCGCAGCCACATCGGAGCCTGCCGTGGAGTCCATTGCGGGTCCGCGCAGGCTGGTGTCCTGCGTATCGGCGCTGTCACCTGGTGCCGCTTGCACCAGCAAACCCACCAGGCTGTCCTCCAGGTCCATCGCCAGGGTGACCACTTTCGCCACCACCTGTCCGGTAAGGTCATGAAAATCCTGCGCCAGCATGATGTCGGTCAGGTGCGCATCGATGCGGTCCGTGGAGGCTTCCAGTTGCGCCACAAGACCAATTGCCGCCAGGCCAGCGGCGCTGCTGCGGGCGTCCGCGGAAAGTGCCGCCACCATGGATCGGGCTGCGCCCGCAAGCTCGGTCTGTTCGCGTTTCGCATGCTCCACGCAGGTCAGCACCTTGTCGGCGGCCTCGCCGGACTTTCTGGCGACATAACTCAGGCGGCTACGGGCATCCGGCAGACCTTGGGCGGACTGGCGCAGTTTGGGCATCACGCCCAGTTGGGTCAACGTGTCGTGCAACTGGCGCGTGATCTCGCCAAGGCGTTGAAAAACCTCGGGCGAGGCGGCCGCGTTTGCGACTGGCAATTCTTCAATTCTCATGATGTGGTTTCCAGGACTTCAAGCCGCTGCGGCGAGCTTTTGCATGATCTTCTGAACTTTGTCTTCCAGCGTGGCCTTGGTAAAAGGCTTGACGATATAACCAGCTGCACCCGACTGCACTGCCAGCACGATGTCTTCCTTGCGCGCCTCGGCGGTCACCATCAGCACCGGCAACTTGAGGTACTTGGGGTCGGCTTTAACCGCCTGGAGGAATTGGAATCCGTTCATGTTGGGCATGTTGATGTCGGACACCACGAAGTCGTAGTCGTTCTGCTTCACCATGGTCAGCGCGATCGCCCCGTCCTCGGCCTCGTCGATGTGTTCATAACCCATTTCCTTCAGCAGGCCGCGCACGATACGGCGCATGGTGGAGAAGTCATCCACAACCAGAAACTTCATATGGGGACCGGCGCTCATGCAAACTCCTTTTTTCCGAATGGCCCGAAGATAGTTCATGTAAGGCACTTTGTCTGCCGTTTTGCGGGAAGTAGGGTGTTTTCCCGGCCCGGATCAGGTATCGGCCCGATGCTTTCCAGATCGGAAACTGCCAAAAATGTGACGCCCGGCCCAACAGCGGGCGGCTGAGGTGTTTTTCCGCCCTGGCTCAGGTGCCGCCCCTATTGGCTGTCGGGTTGCGGAACCTTAAAGTGACAGCTCACAAAGCTCCAGTTGCAGCCAGTGTGCTCGCGGCACCGCGGGTTGGCTTTCGCAAGCCGCTACACGCTGGTTAACGTGAAATAACTTTCATGATGCGGGGTGAAGAGTGGACCTCATGAAAGTTAGTCAATCCTTTCACAGAGATCAAGTCCATGAACAGCATAACCATCGCGCCCAACAATCGGCTTGAGATCGCACAGCGACCGGTTGCCGGGTACGCGGACATCGGGTTTTTCCGGCACCATGGCGTCTGGGCGCCGGAGGTGCGCCTGTTCCGGCTGCTGAACTTCCGCGCCAAGGCCTTGATCATCTCGGCCATGTTTCTGCTTCCCATCCTGCTGCTGGGCTGGAGCTTTCTCGCGGCCAAGGCCGAAAGCATCTCGTTTTCTGCCAAGGAGCGCGTTGGCGTGGCTTACATCCGCGACGTACTGCCGCTGGTGCGACTCGGCCAAATGTACCGCCTCCAGGCATTGCAGGCGCAGGCCAAGGGCGGTCCCACGGCTGAACTGGCCGAGGCACGCAAGGCGCTGGACGCGCAAATGGCCCGCCTCGACGCCACCGAAAAGTCCCTGGGCGCCGAACTTGGCACGGCCATGGCGCTTGCCGCTGTGAGGGCGGCCGCCGATGCCGCAGCCGCAGCCAGCCCTGACAAGCTGTTCGAAGCCCACAGCGCACACGTAGACGCTGTGGTTGCACTGATCAGCCAGGCCACTGACGGCTCGAACCTGACGCTCGACCCGGACCTCGACACCTACTACCTGATGGACGGGTCGCTCGGCGCAGTCCCGGTTCTGGCGGAGTCGGCGGCCAGGCTGCGCGGCACCTCGGCCGCGGTGGCAAGCTCTGGCAAGCCGGCCGACGAAGCCATGCAACGCCACATCATTTCCGCGTCGGTCGCGATCGAACTTACCGCAGGCCGCGTTGCAACCGCGCTTGACAAAGTGTATTCGATGCACCCGGAATACAAGGTCGAGTTCAAGGCTGACGACTTGCTGCTACAACTGCGTACATTTCGTGCACTGGCGATTTCGGGCAAGTCCGACACAGGCACGTTGATCGTGCAGGGGAGCGCCGTGGTGGATGGCCTGATTGCTTTGCAGCTCAAGATGATCGACCGCCTCGACGCTCTGCTCAAGGTGCGGGTGGACAACGCAATTGCGGCCCGCAACCTGGTCGTGGGCGTGGTCGGCGCCGCGCTGCTGGCAGGTGCCTATCTGTTCTACTCGTTCTACCTCGTCACCCAGGGTGGCCTGGCCGAGGTGAAGCGCCATCTGGTCGCCATGACCGACGGCGACCTCACCACCAGCCCCAGCCCGTGGGGCCGGGACGAAGCGGCGGCGCTGATGATTTCGCTGCGCCACATGCAGTCCTCCTTGCGTGTCATCGTTGCGAGCGTGCGCGGCTCGTCGGACTCGATCGTGCATGCCAGCACCGAGATCGCTGCGGCGTCGATGGACCTGTCGGCGCGCACCGAAGAAACCGCAGCCAGCCTGGAACAAAGCGCGGCGTCCATGGAGCAGATCGCAGCCACCGTCAAACACACTGCCGACAATGTGCGCGAGGCCGCGCAGGTGGCGTGCGGCAACTCGGAGTCGGCGGCCCGGGGCAGCACTGTAATCGCAGAGGTGGTCAGCACCATGCAGGACATCAACGCGTCCTCCAAAAAGATCAGCGACATCATTGGCACCATCGACGGCATTGCGTTCCAGACCAATATCCTGGCGCTGAACGCGGCGGTCGAGGCCGCCCGGGCCGGTGAGCAGGGGCGCGGCTTCGCGGTGGTCGCAAGCGAGGTGCGCAGCCTGGCGCAGCGCAGCGCGCAGGCGGCACGCGAGATCAAGACGCTGATCACCTCCAGTGTCGGGAAGGTCGAAGCAGGCGCGCAGGTGGTCGGCGGGGCCGGCCAGACCATGCAGGTGCTATTGGACAACGCACGCCGCATGAACGACCTGCTGGCGGCAATCTCAACCGCCGCCGCACAGCAAAGCAGCGGCGTGGCCCAGGTCGGCTCGGCCGTGACCGAACTCGACCGGATGACGCAGCAGAATGCCACGCTGGTAGAAGAAACCGCCGCGGCCGCCTCCTCCCTCAGGGACCAGGCCCTCGGCCTGGCGACCGAGGTCGCGCGTTTTACGCTGCCACCGGGACACGCCTGAAGTGCGGGGACGTCGGCCCGGCGCGCCAGCAAAAAGACGCTGGCGCAGGGGCCGGCATTCGGTTTCGGACCTGCCGTGCGCCAAAGTTTCTGGCGGGGGCTGCCTGCAGCAGCAGCTTGACCAGGCGGTCTTCCAGGTCGATTGCCAGTGCGACCACCCTAGCCACCACCTGCCCGGTGAGATCGTGAAAGTTCTGCGCCTTCATGATGTCAGTCAGATGGCCGTCGATAGGTCCTTTGGCGGCTTCGATGTCGGCCACAAAAGCGTTCGCCAGCATATCTGAGCAGCGGGTTGGGGGTGGAGGTTCGTGGGGTCGGCCGGGGACGGCGAGGCTTGCGCCAGACTTCAACAGCGGGCCACATGACCAAGCTGCGCCGGGCGCTGAGTTAGGGTGTTTTTCCGGCCCGTCTCAGGTATTGGCCTGATTGCTGGCGGAGGTTGTGGCACCTAGAGTTGACACCAGCCCTGAACCAGGGTCGATTCAGGTTCAACCCAACCAATGCAGATAACCATTCCCGCCCTCATCCGCCGACCGGACAACCGATCGGCGATCCACGCTTGGCACCATTTGGCCACACTTCGCAGTTGCTCGCACAACGACAGTGCCACAACCCAACCGCTGATGTCGCACACCGGTGTGCGCGCCACGGCCCCTTAGCCCACCCCGCAATCTCTGGAGTACCTATGTCCCTCGTCCGCAAAATATCCACCGTCCAGGAATCCCCACCGGCACTGCAGGTCATTTCCGCCGGTCTTCCCAAGAACGTCTCGCGCGACGCCGACGTGCAGCGCAAACGCGCGCGCACGCTGGCCAAGCAGCAACAGGCGTCCGAGCGCGTGGCCGCCGCCGCCACCGAGTTGGCCTCGGGCGTCAATGAAGCGGCGTCGGCAGCCGAAGAGCTCAAGCGTGCCGCCACTCAGATCGCCACCGGCGCCGAAGAGGCTTCCGGCGCGGCTCAGGAGTCGTTGGCCGCCATCACGCAGGTCTCGGCCGCTATCACGCGTCAGATTGCCGCCGTGACGCAGGCCCAGCGCACCGCCGAAGGCATCCAGACGCTGGCCGGCGAGGTCAACGCGCAGGTCGGCTCGACCGTCGGCAA
>JAJAZK010000436.1 GCA_026785765.1 Rhodoferax sp.
CCCACGGCGTCGATCAGACCGGTGGAAAAATCCATCGCCTCCTTGATCACATAGGAGCGTGCGGTGCGCACCACAGTGGCGGCCATCTCATCCGCGATCGCGGCGAACGCATTTTTCAACAGCTCCAGTCGGATCGGGTCGCGGGTGACAGTGGTGCCGGAAGCGGTCATGGCAGGTTTCATTGCAGGAGCAGCGTCAGGTCGATGTGTACGCTGCCGGTGGCGTCGCGCCGAACTGCTGCGCCGGGCGGGACCACGATAGTGGTGTCGTATTCCTCAATGACAAGCGGGCCAGTAGTGGCTTTGAGCGCCTCGCGGCGGACTACCGGTGTGTCGCACCAACCCCAGCGTGGCCCAAAGTAGACATTGCGGCTTGCGGCTTTGGCGTGCTCCCGAGCCTGCGCCGCCGGGCGAATGCTGTCGGCACGCACTTCAATCGCTTCGCCGGCGTTGGCCCGCACGCGCAGGCGGACGTTGACGATCTGGGTGGCTTCCAATGCGCTGTAGTAACCATAGGTGCGGTCGTGCTCCTTGTGGAACGCCAACACGGCCTGGGTCACGCGGTCGCCCGACAGCGGAAATTCAACCGGTATGCCGAGCTCGGAGCTTTGCCCACGGTAGCGCACGTCCAGCAACACACGGATTTCGCTACCCGTTGCTGCAATCCCTTCGGCCGCCATCAACTCGCCGGCTTCGCGCTGCAATTCACCGGCCAGCGCGTTGAGCCGGGTGACATCGGCTGCGGCGGCGTCCATGCTGCAGGTGCGCACCAGTCGATGCTCGATGCGCGTGAACAATAACCCGAATGCGCTGAACACCCCGGAAGCCGGCGGCACCACGATATGCCGGATGCCGGCATGCAGCGCCAGCGATGCGGCGTGCACCGGGCCGCTGCCGCCAAACGCGATCATGGTGAAGTCGGACGGAGAGCGACCGATCTCGCTGGTCACCGCCTGCACGGCTCGCACCATCGTGGCATTGGCGACCTCGTGGATGCCATAGGCGGCTTCGTGGACGGCGAGTTCCAGCGGACCCGCAATGGCTTTCTGGATCGCCATTTCCGCCGCTGCGCTGTCGACAGGCATCGCGCCGTCGAGCAGGTGTGTCCGGTTCAGGAATCCCAGTACCACATTGGCATCGGTCACTGTGGGCACGTTGCCGCCGTGGCCGTAACAGGCGGGGCCAGGCACAGAGCTGGCGCTTTTGGGGCCGACGCGCAGTGCGCCGCCCGCATCGATCCAGGCCAGGCTGCCTCCACCGGCGCCGATTTCGGCCAGGTCGATCGCTGGCGCGCGTACTACGTAGCCGCCACCGCTCAGCAGGCGCTGCCCGGCATTCAGGCCTGCACCCACTTCGAGCTGGCCGGTCAGGCGGGGTTCGCCGTTCTCGATCAGGCAGGCCTTGGCCGTGGTGCCGCCCATGTCAAAAGCAATGATGTTGGCAATGTCCAGGATGCGGCCGAGCGCCGCCGCACCGACCGCGCCGGCGGCTGGTCCGGACTCGATGCAATAGGCTGGCAACTGGCGCGCCGTGGCCGCCTTCATGACGCCGCCGGCAGACTGCATCACCATGAGCGGCGCGGTGGTGCCAAGTTGCTGCAGGCCGATTTCCAGCGCGCCGAGGTAGCTGTCCACCACGGGCTTGATGAAGGCATTGACCACCGTAGTGCTGGTGCGCTCGAACTCGCGGATTTCTGGCAGCACCTGGAACGATGCGGATACCGCGAGCTGCGGTGCCCGTGTGCGCACCAGCTCGACAATGCGGCGCTCGTGGGCGTTATTCACGTACGAATGCAACAGGCAGACAGCGATGGAGTCCACTTGCGCAGCCAGCAGGGCGTCGACCGCCACGTTGACGTCTTCTTCATGCAACGGTGTTATCACTTCACCCAGCGCAGTCACCCGTTCCCGGACTTCCATCCGCAGTGCGCGTCGCACCAGCGGCACCGGCTTGTCCCAGTTCATGTTGTAGAGCTGCGGCATGCGCAGACGGCCGATTTCCAGCACGTCGCGAAAACCCAATGTGGTGATCAGACCCACCCGTGCGCCAGTGCGTGTCAGCAGGGCATTCGTCGCCACTGTGAACGCATGCACCAGGCGGTCGATGTCGGCAGGCCGTAGCGCTTTTGCGCCGACCATCTGCCGCACCCCATCCAGGATGCCGCGGCTGTAGTCGTCCGGCGTGGACAGCACCTTGAGCGTATGGATACCGGTGCGCGAGTCGGCCACCACCAGGTCGGTGAAGGTTCCGCCTACGTCAATTCCAATCTGGTGCATTGCTACCCTGTTGCGTCTGGTGTGCCGGCCACTTGCTCCGTGCTCTGTCGATGGCCCAATGTAGCGGTAGGAGCGCTTCGGGTGGTAATCGGATTTGCCCCAACGCGTGATAAGATTTTTTGATCATGCGAGCTTCCCTGGCGCAACTCGAAGCCTTTCACTGGATTGCCCGCCTGGGCAGTTTCCATGCCGCTGCGCGCCACCTGCATATCACCCAGCCCACGGTCTCGGCGCGTATTGCGGAATTGGAGAAGCTGTTGGGCGCGCGGCTGTTCCAGCGCGATCGCCAGCGCGCGGAGCTAACTGCACGCGGCCGCGGTATGGTGGACGCGGCGGACCGCATGCTGCGCTTGTCTGACGACATCGCCCAGCAAGGCACCGGCAACCGTACCTTGCGCGGCTTGTTGCGCCTGGGTGCCGTGGAATCGGTCGCACTGCTGGCGCTACCGCGTTTGATGCCGCGCCTGGTGGCCGACTATCCGGATCTGAAAGTTGCACTGACGCTGGACGTAAGCTCGGAATTGAGCCGCAAGCTCAACGCGGGCGAACTGGATTTAGCCATCCTGACCGACCCGCAGGTCACCGGTGCCATTACCGTTGAGCAGGTAGGCCGCATCGAGCTGGCCTGGATGGCTAGCAGCCGATTCAAGCTGCCACGGCGGGAAATCCGGCCGGCCGACCTGATCACGCTACCGATCTACACCATGCCCAGTCCGTCCACAATTTACCTTCAGATGGCGCGCTGGTTCGCCACTGCCGATTTGGAGCCCGAACACGTGAATAGCTGCAATTCGCTGGCGCTGCTGGCGCGCCTGGTGGTCGAAGGCCAAGGCGTGGCAGTGTTGCCGACCGAGCTGGTGCGTGCGGAGATCGTCAGCGGCGCAATCCGGGCGCTGGCCACCCGTCCCATCGTTAGCGCCGGTATCATGGCCGTGGCGTACAGCGGACCAGTGCACCGCTACCGAGTGCTGGTCCGCATGGTCATCAAGGCACTGAACGAAAGCGGATTGATGGGATCGTTGTGAGCGGTCTTCCAGGGCAAGGACGGGAGCCTGCAGGAAAGTCACCTTGGCCGGTGGCACAAATCTCCGAATGCGCGGCCGCATCGCCAGGCTACTTGACCTGCGACTTGAAGTAACGAAACGAGTGCACGAATGCTTCGCGCACCTTGTCCATCTCGGCCACCATTTTTTCCCAGGAGTCTTCGCCTGCGGCTGTGAACTCGAGCAGCTTGGCGTGCGCCAGCGTGGATTGATGGCGCAGCTTGGCCATCTCGGCCTTGTACTTTTCGCGCGCCTCTGCACGCGCCTCCTTGGCCTTGGCTTCGAGCAGGTCCATCTTGGCATTGAGTTCGTCGAGTTGCAGTTTCATCTTGGCTGTGTATTCGTCGCGTTTTGCCATGTTGGTCCTTGGAGTTGAACGGGAAGGAATTGTGCCGCCATGGTCGTCGGTGTCGGGCTCGGCATCTGTGCGGTGCCGCACACAACTGCTGGACCGGCGGTGGCCTGGGTTACACCGCGAGCACCTCGTGTGATCACTTTGGTGTCGGCACCATCGGCAATGCCAGCAAGACGAGATACAGCTGGCTCACCGGGGCTGAGCGGTAGGCCGCGTCCTATCCGGGGACAGGCGATTCGGGTATTGCGCATGCCGCGGCCCGGCGTTACCTTTCGAAACCATGTTCCCGTCTGCATGGCACCGATCGCACGAAAGGATTCCAGATGACCGGACTTCAGGTTCCCGCCACCGCTGCCTCAGCGCAGGCCAAAGAACGACAGGACGGCAATCACGACGACAACAAGGCCGACAATGTAGATAACGCTGCTCATACTGTTTTCCATTTCAAAGTATCAGAAGTTTTCGGGCCAAGGTGCTTTCACGGTCATTGGCCGGGGCACCGGTTGCAGGTGTACCGTGCCACGGCAATGCTTGTCCGTATGCCAGCGCACATAAGCAGCGCTCCCGGCGCAAGGCGCCATGAAGGACTGCAATGACAGACTTGCCCAGCTCCAGTGACACCGGCCGGCCTGCGAGGCGCGCGGCGCTTACTCTCAAGAAGGCCGCGGGCCGACTGCTGGACTGGTTCGTGTTCCAGTCGCTCGCCGTCAAGTTGACGATTCTGGCAATGGCGCTGCTGATTCCCGTCACCGCCGTGTATTCGATCACTTTTGTCCGCAAACAAGCCGCCGTGGCGGAGCAGGTCAAGTCGATGGCGGTGGCCGGCAAACCGGGCGAGAGTCCATGGGCGTTCAACCACACGCTGCCGGTGGTGTTGGGAAGCGGCTCGATGCTGGGCTTCCTGGAGGCGAACCTGGTGCAGCGCATTACCGTGGTCTACGAACCGCTGACGTGGAGCGTGTCCGAGCGCATTGTGCTGATCGAATCGCAGGGCAAGCATTACGCTTATTACCCCAGCGACATGGAGACTGCGATTTTCACGGACAAGGCGGCCACCGCAACATGGGGCGGCAAGCTGGTTTTCATTCCGCGCAGCGAGCTCGGTGCCGACGCCCTGCAAATCTTCGAGCGGCTGGACTTGCGCTTCGCTGGCGCGCGCCCGCTGTCGGAGAAGAACAGCTGGATGGCCGGCGTGAGTGGCGTGTTGTCGGCTGCGCTCACTTTGGGCCTGCTGGCATTCCTGTACGTCCAGCTCAGGGTTCAGTTCAAGTCGCTCAAATTCATCGAGCCGACGCAGGTGCAGGGCTCCATCGACGACCTGGTGGGCATGGACGACATCAAGGCCGAGGTGGCCCAGATCATGGACCAATACCAGCGCCGCGGGGCGTATGCGGAATACGGTATCCGCAAACCCTTCAACGTCATGTTCAGCGGCCCCGCCGGCACCGGAAAGACCAAGCTGGCCAGCTACCTGGCCAAGGAACTGCGGCTTCCGATCCTGTTCCACTCCGCCACCAACCTGGAAACGGGCTATGTTGCCGGGGGCTCGAAAACACTCAGCCGCATCATGGCGATGGCCAGGCGGCGCAAGCAGTGCATCATCTTCCTGGACGAGGCGCAGGATCTGTTCATGAAGCGCGGTGGACGGCGCAAGTTCGACGACGACACGGCTAACACGCTGCTGTCGGTGCTGGACGGTGTACGCACCAGGAACGAGGCCGAGATCATCTGGATCGTGGCCAGCAATTTCAACAGCGAAACGATGCAGATGGACGAGGCCATGCTGCGGCGCTTCCAGATGAAGGTGGACTTCCGCATGCCCAACCGCGAAGAGCGGCTGGCGATTATCAATCACTATCTGGAGGAGCGCGCCAACAAGGTACTGCCCGACCTGGACCTGCGCCACCTGGTGGACGTGACCGAAGGCCGCAGCCCGGCCGATCTGGAAACCATTGTCAACCAGGCCGGGATAACCGCCGTGCAGGCGGGCCAGATGATAGGTGACAACACCCTGATGCAGGCCGCCGAGCGGGTGCTCGTCGGCAACGTCAACACCCACACCACACAGGACCGCGAGCGTGACCGCCGCATCATCGCCGTGCACGAACTCGGGCATTTCCTGGTCGACCTGGAGCACGAACGCACACTCGCCCACGACAACTGGGAGGGCCTCATCGCCAGCATCAAAACCATCAAGATATCGCTCAAGGCCAATCCGCGCAACAACGCACTGGGATTCGTGTTCCACAAGCAGGGCACCAACCTGCTCAAGACCAAGGGCGACATCGAGCACGATGTGCGCGTATTGCTGGGCGGCATGGCCAATGAAGAACTC
>JAJAZK010000437.1 GCA_026785765.1 Rhodoferax sp.
GCCAGCAGACTGACAAGAATCAACAAGGTCTTGGATGGGTTCATGGTGGGTTCGAAGAAAAAGCGAAATCGGAATTGGCAGCCGATTATGGCGTCAGCGGCGCCCCGACTCAAGAGCGCTTACCCGCTGTCGATGCAACGCCCACAACCAGTATGGATAATCCGGCTGCACGTTTGAGGGAACCACGGCATGACGCAATTTCTGATCCGGCCAGCTGCCAGGAACGACGCCGAGGCAATCACACGGATTCATGCCAGTACCGGCATCTTGACCGGTCTGCAGCCGACGCTGGACGCGCAGGTTGGAGCGGCGCCAACGCCGCAACAGCTGCGATTCTGGCGCGACGCGATCGAATTTTCTGAGCCGCAACTGCATGTGGCATCTACTGTCGGCCAGGTGGTGGGTGTGGTGGGGTTTGACCGCTCGCGCGACGCCGGTACGGCGCCTACGATGGGCGAGATCTGGACGATCCAGGTGTTACCGGCCTATTGGAATGAGGGGGCCGGGTTGGCCTTGTGGGATACGGCGCGCGAAGAACTGATCCAGGAGGGTTGCACCGAAGTAAGTATCTGGATTGATCTGACGAATGACCGGGCTCTGCGTTTTCACGCGCTGGCTGGGTTCAAACGGGTCATGTCATCGGCCCGGTCTGCAACCGTCCACGGAGTGCGCACCGAACAGATCCGGCTCAAGCGCAAGTTGCTGGGTTCTTGAAGAGGCGCCAGATGGAGGGGCGCCTTGCTGGTCGCGCTCAGCGTTCGTGGTCGCGCTCAGACTTCGCCGCCAAATCGTTTGGTGAGGTTGTCGATGTACTTTTCGACCATCTTCTCGAACTCACCTTCGACCACCGGCGCAACCACCATCTTCATCAGCCCGGGTAGCGGTATCGACAGATCGCCGTTGATGGTGAGTACCAGGTGGGTTGACTTCTTTTTGTCGGTGATCTTCCAGCTTCCGGATACCAGTGCGTTGCCCTCTCCCTTGACGGGCGTCCAGACGACGCTCCCCTTGGCCTTGTTGGACACGTACTTGCTGGCATAGATGGTTTGCAGATTGATCTGCGCCACGCCAATTTTCTCCATCTCCCAGCGATAGCTGCCGCCTCCCAGGTCGACCAGCTTGCTCACCTTGGGGAAGTGACTGGCCGACGTCGGCACGTCGGAGAGAACCTCAAACACCTCGGCCGCCAGGGCTTTTACCTCGAACTCGTATCCGAGCGCGATCGTCACATTGATGGTCATTCCTTGCTCCTGTGGTGAACCAGCGTTTTCTGGATTGGTGAGCGCATCCTAGCAGCCTGTCGGGCTTTGGCTTGGGCCCTGGGCCTGCGCCGGCACGGGCCGCGCTGCCAGGCCAAGCGCAGTCGAGGCCATGCGGCTGGACTACACCACAAATCGGCAATGGCGCAGCGACGAGTTGGCCTAACTGCTTCAACCTACAGCTAGATTGCGGCGCCGCGGCCGCGCCTGCGAAAGTCGGCTGGTGCCTTCTGTGCCTCAGGGCTGCGCGGTGTACGCAACGGCCAGCAAGGCCTGCTGGCGTTGTCGGGTACGGGTCTGTATGCGCCGCAACAGGCCGCGTCCGTCCACAGCGTCAATCCCGTGCTCTTTGGCAAATTGCAGGGCCTCGGGGGTATAAGTCGAAGTGGTGGTGTACGTGCCGTGGACCGACTTGTACCCGGCCATGACAGCCAGGAAATCCTTCAATTCCTGTACGCCTACCGGCCGGTCGAGCCAGTGTTTGCAACGCACGATCGCCACCGGCCCGGGGACCTTGGCCGCATGTAGCCAGATGTCCACTCCTTCGTCGGTCCGGTGTGCCTCCGAGCGGGTATCGAAACCGGCCCAAGAGAACCAGGTTTCGCAGACTGCTGCGAAGCGCTTGGCGTCGATCGTCGCAAACACTTCCAGACTCCAGCGTTTACCGTGCAGCGGCGCCGAAAAAGCTGCATCCAACGGCTCGTCGATTGCCTTTCTGGGCGCGCAAGTGACGCGCGCGCCACGCGACTCGTCCAGCGCTGGTCTTTTTCGGTACAGCATTGCAGCGCGCAACGCGAACATACACACCGCCACCACCAGGATACTGATGGACAGCGCCACCACCATTGGTGCACTTAGGCCTGCGGTCCAGGCGGCAATCCAGGCCAGAACCAGCGTTGCCGCAGTTGCGAGAGCTGCAGTCATCGTTCCCAGACTTGAGCTTTCAGCACTTGGGTAAATCGGGGTAACCGTTTGGTTTTTCATGCTCTGGTCTCGGTAATGTGGGTTTGTCCGCAAGCATCCTTGAATAATTAGTCTAAAAGGAGGATGTGACAGAGCCGAGGCATTAATGCCGATTTGTGGGTTGTATGGAGAGTCCGGCGGGTAGCGGTAAAGCGGTCCAGTTAGAAGGCGGCAGCGTGGCCTGGGCCGCCTGGGGTTGGGTCAACGGATAATGGGTGATCGAGTTTGTTACGGGGTTGAGCTGTGTCAACAAGAAATGCGTTCACTGATGGTGTCGCTTTTGCCGGGGGCAAGTACGTGCCGATTGCCGATGCGTCGATTCCCATGACCGACTGGGGATTCCTGCGCTCGGACGCTACATACGATGTGGTGACGGTGTGGGACGGATCGTACTTCCGGCTGGATGCGCATTTGGAGCGATTTTCCCGCAGTTGTGCGCGCTGGCGTCTCAACCCTGGGCTCGACGCAGCTGAGATCACCGCCGTGTTGTCGCAATGTGTGCGCCTGAGCGGCTTGCGTGCAGCCTACGTGGAGATGATTTGCACCCGTGGCAAGCCGCCGAGGGGGAGGCCCCGAAACCCCCCCCCCCGGAAAAAC
>JAJAZK010000438.1 GCA_026785765.1 Rhodoferax sp.
GAGAAGCAACGCCGCCGGCGTGCGCCAGCGCGGCTCAATCGGGTGCGTAGGGTTGTCACCATTGAGGTGACCTTGCTGGTGCGCACAAAAGCTGGAGTTCAAAAGGCGAATCCAGCAAAAGCAAGCGGTCAACTGCGGTTTCCAGGTTCATTCGAGCAGAGCCACTTGCCAGGCTCAGGTTGCGGAACATCATCAACACAGAAGCGGGATCATAAGCGAACATTCCATAATTAAAATCCTGACAATCTCGAGGATTTTTATAATGTCCAGGCCGTTGCAGCTAATAATCCGCACGACGAAAAGGATTTCTTGCCAAGCGCTCCAAGTGGGGTAATAATCCTCGCTATTGTGAGGATTCTAAATGAAAATTCCCATCGCCAGCGCAGCGCACATCCGCAAGGTCGTGCGTGCCAGTCGTAAGGCCCAAAAGATCCGGCAAGACGATGCAGCAGGCAGTATCGGCGTCAGTGAGAACTTTCTTGGCAAGATCGAGCGCGGCAGCCATTCCGTGCAATGGGGAAAACTTTTTCAGGTCCTTGAAGGCTTGGGCATACGGGTCATGGTGGATGTGCCCGACAACGTTGCCGCCTATTTGAACGCCCAATCAAGCGACCGGGATAAGCCATGAACGGCCGATCCTTGCGTGCTTCCATCAATCTGATGGAGGTTGGCACATTGCAGGCGGTGGGCGGCCTGTGGAGTTTTCAATACGCTCGCGTCTGGCTGGACAACCCTAAGTGCTTTGCGCTCAGTCCGCACCTTCCGCTGGCGGCGGAGTCCTTGCTCGATGGGGCGCGCCAGCGTCCTGTGCAATGGTATTTCGACAACCTGCTGCCGGAAGAAGGGCAGCGTGTTTTGTTGGCCGGAGATGCCAAGCTCGATACGGCAGACGCGTTTAGCTTGCTGGCCTGGTACGGCGCAGAATCGGTGGGGTCGCTGACATTGCTTTTGCCGGATGCCGGGCCACAATCGGCCGAGCCGTTGCGAGACTTACCAGACGATATCCTGGAGGCGCGGATCCGTCAGCTCCCCACGACGCCGCTGACGCATGCAGCTATCAAACGCATGTCATTGGCCGGAGCACAGCACAAGCTGGCGGTGGTTCTGCAAGATGGCGCGCTGTTCGAGCCTGCCGGTGCAACACCATCTACCCATATTCTGAAGCCTGATCACCCGGATGAGGACTACCGTCACTCCGTAGCCAATGAATGGTTCGTGATGCGCCTGGCCAAGCGACTCGGCCTTGATGTGCCCGATGTTCACAGACGTTATGTCCCGTCACCGGTCTATCTGGTTGACCGCTTTGATCGGGTTCCGGGTGTTCAGGGCTGGCAACGCAGGCATGTGATCGACGCCTGCCAACTGCTGAACCTGGATCGCAGCTTCAAATACAGCCAAGGCAGCATGGAGAATCTGGCTGCACTTGCAAATGCCTGTCGCAGTCCGGCGGTTGCACGCTCCCGGCTCTTTGGCTGGCTGGTGTTCAATGTGCTCGTCGGTAACAGCGATGCCCACCTGAAAAACCTGAGCTTCATGGTCTCCCATGACGGCGTCCAGTTGGCGCCGTTCTATGACCTGCTCAGCGTAGCCAGCTATGACACCCCCGCCTTCGACAAAAAGGGCTGGCCAGCACAGACACAACTTGCCTGGCCGATTCTGGGTGTTCGCCACTTCTCGGCCATCGACCGTACATTGCTTATAGAAGCTGGGGCAGTATTGAATCTGGCAAAAGGAACCGCTGAGCGCCTGCTGGAGACGCTGCGGATTCGAGCTGCGCAGGAGGCAGAAGCCCTTTATGCCGAGGCAGAAGCTGAAAATGTGCATCTCGCCCATGTGCGGCCGGATCTGTCGGCAACCATGGCGGGCGAGTCACGTTGCCTCCGGTCAATTCTGCACACCATCATCAAGGACATGGCGAAGCAGCTTCGCTAGCCCAACACCGTTCCATTGGCGTTTGGGTACTTTGACGACCGTGTGCGCTGCCCGGCTCACTGGTAGCCGACCCCGACGCGCCAGTACGCACGCGCAGGTTTTTCTGGATTTGCTGGCGCAGTGCGGGGTTGTAGAGCATGGGGCCGCGTGGGTACTGCCCATGCTTTCTCTGCGCTCTGTTGTTATTGGCGGCGCATGAACATCCACACTCCCACCGCCAACATCCAGGCGGACAACATCGAGACGGCTACCGCCACCGGCACCAGGCCGGGCAGGCCGAACGCGGGCAGGGCGAGTGCGGCCAGCAGCACGCTGGCCAGCAGGCCCAGGCCTGCAAGAACACGCGGCATGCTGCGCATGGCCAGTGCCGCTACCGACAAGATGCCAAGCGACGCCGCCATAAACAGGCTGACACCTAGCACTTCTCCAATGCCGCCACCATAGGAATTTAGCGCGTTGAACAACATTTCAATCTGCGCGCGGCCAGCAGGTTCAGCGTTCGCGTGCGCCGCCGCCAGGACTGGCATCACCGTGAGCCAGCGCAGGATGCCGATCGCCCGGGCCAGCACCGACAGCGCGGCGAAGGCCGCCACCGTGGCCGCCAGCGGGCGCTGCAGGCCGCCAAAGAGGCGCCAGGCCAGCGCAATCATCAGCGGAGCGATCAGGATGGAATACAACAGGTAGACGCCGTAGCCAAAGGCCACCGTATCTGCGTTGGCTGCAATGGCGCTGAGTTGGGCGGCTGCGGGGTTGCCCAGGGATTGCGGCCAGCCGATGGCCGGGCCGAGGATGGCAAGGGGGGCAAACGGCAAAAGGGCTTCGATGACCAAAAACGTGCCCAGTGCGACCGAGCGCGCCGGTTCGGACCTGCTGTCACTGTTGTGGGCGGTTCTGGCGTGGGTCATTGCAATCATGGAAATCTCCTGGAGGTTGTGAAAAGCGGTTTTTGTGATCACGGGTGTTTGGCCAAAAACGGCGTGTGGGCACCGGTTGTGGTCGACGGTATGCCGAAACCCAGGCCACGCAAGGTTTCACGCACGGCATCGGGCAGGGCTGTATGCACCAGCGGCCCGACGGCACGTTCCAGCGCGTGGCCGTCCAGCGCATGCGGGACGCTCCACAGATAGGCCATCTCGGCGAGTTCGCGCCACATTGGCACGACCAGGCCGCCCAGGCGGATCACGCTCCACGGCATGTTGCCGTGCACCCAGTCCCTGCTGCGCGGCACACCCAGGATGGTGGCGGCTTGTTGGATTGCCTGCAGCAACTGCTTCCCGGTCAGGGTATGGCCGGCAAAATGGAAACGCTCGAAAGCCGCGCATTGCCGGGCAGGGCGTTCGGCGAGCGCCACGAAGGCCCGTGCCAGGTCTGGCAGATAGGCCCAGGCGTGCCGCACGTCCAATGGGCCGGGATAGACCAACTTGCCGGCACGCAGTGACTTGACGATGGCCTGGTCGAACCAGTTGCCGCTGCCGGCGCCGAAGAAGTCACCCGCGCGCAGAATGCTGACCGCCAAGGCGCCGTCGGTCGCCCGGCGTTCCAGTTCGGCCTCAAGCCGGATGCGCAAGGCGCCTTTGCGGGTGGCCGCGGTTTGTGGCGTGTCTTCGAGGAGCAGGGGCGGCATCAAGGCGCCAAAGTTGTAGAC
>JAJAZK010000439.1 GCA_026785765.1 Rhodoferax sp.
ATACCAATATCAACGGGCAACAAAGAGGAATGCCGTCCTCGTTTCTACCTACTGCGGTGAAATATTCGGGCTAGTACCGCAGGGTGGCGGTACAGCACGTCTTCCACCTCCAGTGAGGAAATGTTTTCGCCGCCGGAGATGATGATGTCCTTGCTGCGGTCCTTCACCTTCATGTAACCGTCCGGATACTGGACGGCCAGGTCGCCACTGTGAAACCAGCCACCGGCAAAGGCTTCCTGTGTGGCCGCCGGGTTCTTCAGGTAACCCTTCATCGATATGTTTCCCTTGAACATGATTTCCCCCATCGTCTCGCCATCCTGGGGTACTGGCAACATGGTCTGCGGATCAAGCACGCGGGCGTCGCACTCCAGGTGGTAACGCACGCCCTGGCGGGCGTTCAGACGCGAACGTTCACCAATGTCCAGCGCGTCCCAGCTGTCGTGTTTGGCGCAAGCCGTGGCCGGGCCGCATACCTCGGTCAGTCCATACACATGGGTCAGATCAAAACCCATCTGCTCCATGCCCTCGATCATGGACGCTGGTGGCGCGGCACCGGCCACCATGGCTTTGATGCCTGCGCGTAGCCCGTGCTTCATGGCATCCGGCGCGTTCACCAGCATGCCGTGCACGATCGGCGCGCCGCAGTAGTGGGTAACCGCATGGGTGCGCATGGCGTCGAACACCGCCTGCGGCTCGACCTTGCGCAGGCATACGTTGACTCCCGCGCGCAGCGCCAGCGTCCATAAAAAACACCAGCCGTTCGCATGGAACATCGGTAGCGTCCACAGATACACCGGGTGTTTGGGCATATCCCATTCAAGAATGTTGGAGATCGAGTTCAGCGCCGCGCCGCGGTGGTGGTACACCACGCCCTTGGGATTGCCGGTGGTACCGCTGGTGTAGTTCAGGCTGATCGCGTCCCACTCATCGGCGGGCAGGCTCCATGCAAAGTTCGGGTCACCCTGCGCCAGCAACGCCTCGTACGTCAGGCTGCCGATGGTCGGTGCAGGTCCGAACACCGCATCCTCCACGTCAACCACCAGCAGCGGCGACGTCGACTTGCGCAGGCTGATGGCACGCGCCATGACCGCGCTGAACTCCGGGTCGACCAGCACCACGCCCGCCTCTGCATGGTCGAGCATGAAGGCAATGGTTTCGGCGTCCAGCCGGGTGTTGAGGGCGTTGAGCACGGCGCCAGCCATGGGCACCCCGAAGTGCGCCTCCACCATCGGCGGCGTGTTCGACAACATCACCGCTACCGTGTCGCCGCGGCCGATGCCGTGGCGCATCAGCGCACTGGCAAGGCGCCGACAGCGCTGGTAGACCTCCAGCCAGTTGTAGCGCAGTGTTCCATGGACCACCGCCAGGCGTTGCGGATAGACCTCAGCCGTGCGTTCGATGAAAGACAATGGTGAAAGGGCCACAAAATTGGCGTCGTTGCGTGGCAGGTCCTGGTCGTAGATCGTCGGCATGCTGCGCTCCGGTAAAGACACAATAGTACCCGTGGCCATTCCCCAGTCATTCATCCAGGAACTCGTGGCCCGCGCCGACGTGGTGGATATCGTCGGGCGTTATGTACAGCTCAGAAAGGCGGGCGCCAATTTTTCCGGCCTGTGCCCGTTCCACGCAGAAAAGTCGCCATCCTTCACCGTCAGCCCGAGCAAGCAGTTCTACCACTGCTTTGGCTGCGGGAAAAATGGCAACGCGATCGGCTTTCTGATGGACCACGCAGGCATGGGATTCATCGAAGCAGTGAAGGACCTGGCCGGGCAATACGGCATGCAGGTGCCTGAAGAAGAAACCACGCCACAGGACCGTGCACGTGCCGCCGAACAGCGCCAGAAGCAGGACACCTTGACCGACGTGCTGGAGAAAGCGGCCGCGGCCTACCGCCATGCCTTGAAAGACACACCGCGCGCCGTAGAGTACCTCAAAGGGCGGGGGCTGAGCGGGGACGTCGCGCGCCAGTTTGGCATGGGCTACGCACCCCAGGGATGGCGCAACCTGGCCAGCGTGTTTTCGCAGTACGACGACCCGCTGCTGGTGGAAAGTGGCCTGGTGATCCAGAGCCAGGACGAGGACGGTGGCGAGGAAAAGCGCTACGACCGCTTTCGCGACCGCATCATGTTCCCGATCCGCAACGTCAAGGGTGAATGCATCGGCTTTGGAGGTCGCGTGCTGGGCGACGAAAAGCCGAAGTACCTGAATTCGCCAGAGACCCCGGTGTTCAGCAAGGGGCGCGAGTTGTACGGGTTGTTTGAGGCGCGCAGCGCCTTGCGCGAGCGGGGCTATGTGCTGGTGACAGAGGGCTATACGGACGTGGTGGCGCTGGCCCAGCTCGGAATCCCCAACGCAGTAGCAACCCTGGGCACCGCCTGCACGCCGGACCATGTGCAAAAGTTGTTCCGTTTCACGGACTCCGTCGTATTCAGTTTTGATGGCGATGCGGCCGGACGGCGTGCTGCGCGCAAGGCACTGGACGGCGCGCTGCCCTACGCCACCGATGTACGCAGCGTCAAGTTCCTGTTCCTGCCGGCCGAACACGACCCCGACAGCTACATCCGGGCCTTCGGCAACGACGGCTTTGCGCGTTGCATCAGCGAAGCGGTGCCGCTGAGCCGATTTCTGGTCGACGCCGCGCGCGACGGCTGTGACCTGAATACCGCGGAAGGCCGGGCCCGACTGGCCAGCAACGCAAGTCCCTTATGGAGCCAGATGCCCGACGGCGCCCTCAAGCGCCAGTTGCTCGGCGAGATTGCGAGTCTGGTGCAGCTCGCGCCACGCGAACTGACGGACCTCTGGTTGCCACGCGACGGCCGTGCCGGCTCCGGACAGCCGGCAATTCGACGCGGCGCCGGTGATGTCCAGCGCAGCCGGTCGCCGCCGCGCCAGCGCCCGGCCAGTCGGGCCGACCACGCAGCGCGGATTTTTCTGGGCCACATGGCAGGCTGGGAGCAATTCTCGGCCGAGGACCATGGCATGTTGTGCGGTTTGCCGGCGCCCCACGGCCCGTTGTTCGTATGGCTGGAGCAGCAGGTGCATACACATGGCCCGCAGCCGTGGGGAGCGCTGCGCGAGGGACTGCGTGGGCAGGCCTGCGAAGAGCTGGCGCTGCGCCTGATGTCTGCCTCGGAATTGACCGCGACAGCAGAGCAGCAGGATTCTGTCGAAGAACTGCACAACCTGCTCAAACGCTTGCTGATCGAGCAACTCAAGGCGCAGGAAACCGCCGCCATCGAGGCATCCCGCACCGACCCGGCAGCCTTGCAGCGGTACCGTGAATTGCAGGCGCGCAGAAGCGAGCTGGAGGCCTCGATACCGCACCAGACTTGAGGCAAGGCAAATGGGTATAATCCAAAGTTGACTGCGCAAGAGCGACAGCAGCACTTCCGGGCCCAGCCAACCGTTGACCTTGTTCACGACCGGCTACCTCACCGCAAGGACTGCATCCCAAATGTTCGCCCGCCCATCTTGCCAGGCAATTGCTTAGCCGCTTCTCTGCTCTTTGCGCCACGTCTAAGGCGCTGTCCTGCTTTGTAACTTTGATGTCCTGAGGTTTTTCCATGCCTGCTCAAAAGTCCAAGAAGCCTGTTGTGTCCGTTGCCCAAAAAGCCGTTGCCCCAAAAACCAAGACCGTGGCAAAACCGGCTGCCAAAGCAGCTTTGAAGACGCCAGCCAAGACAATTGCACCCGCAAAATCCGCGGCCGTATTGAAATCCAGACCGGTGACCACAAAATTGACTACCAAGCCCGCATCGAAAGCCCCCCCAGTGCCTCAGTCCAAAACTCCCGCTCCTTCCACCAGCAAAGTTGACAAAAAGGCTGTCACAAAAGTCGTCGAAACGAAAAAAGCCGCTGCGCCGATTGCCGCGGCTTCAGGCCCCGCAAAGAATAAGCCGGGCCGCCCGCCCAAGGCCGCTGTGGCCAGCGCCGCAGCGCCAGTGCGTATTGGCGCCAAACGTGGCCCCAAACCCAAGGGTTCCATCGCTGAACCGAATGTGGACGACATGCAGGACATCGTCGCCGAATTCGCCGAGGAGCCGGCCATGGTGGACGGCGAAAAAGTCAAGCCGCTGCGGATGAAAATCAGCAAGGCCAAGGAACGCGCCTTGATGAAGGAGTTCGGCTTGGACGAGACCGTGCTGTCCGAGGAAGACCTTGCCAAGCGACGCCAGCGCCTGAAAGCGCTGATCAAGCTTGGCAAGACCCGCGGCTACCTGACACACGGTGAAATTTCCGACCACCTGCCGGACAAGCTGGTCGATGCAGAGACGCTTGAAGTCGTTATCTCCATGCTCAACGACATGGGCGTGGCGGTGTACGAACAAACGCCGGACGCCGAGACGCTGCTGCTCAACAACACCACTGCCACGGCCGCGACCGAGGAAGAGGCGGAAGAAGAAGCCGAAGCCGCGCTCAGCACGGTGGATAGCGAGTTTGGCCGTACCACCGATCCAGTGCGCATGTACATGCGCGAAATGGGTACGGTGGAGTTGCTGACGCGTGAGGGCGAGATCGAGATCGCCAAACGCATCGAAGGCGGACTGATGGCGATGATGGAGGCAATCTCGGCCTCACCGGCGACGATTGCCGAGATCCTGCGCCTGGGCGAGGAAATCCGCGAAAGCAAGATCGTCATCACGACGGTGGTGGATGGCTTTTCCAATCCCAACGAAGCTGACGACTATGTAGCCGAGGAAGACTTTGACGAGTTTGACGCCGAAGACGACGATGATGGTAAAGGCGGCTCGAAAGCACTTACCAAGAAACTCGAAGAGCTCAAGAAAGAGGCGCTGACCCGTTTTGACCGACTTCGCGAGTTGTTTGAGAAGGTTCACAAGACCTACGACCGGGAAGGCTACGGCACTCCACACTATGTAAAGGCACAAATGGCCCTGAGCGAGGAGCTGATGTCGATCCGCTTCACTGCCAAGGCAATCGAGAAGTTGTGCGACATGGTTCGCGGGCAAGTCGACGATATCCGCAAGAAAGAGCGCGAACTGCGCCGCATCATCGTGGACAAGTGTGGATATCCGCAAGACCAATTCATTGCCGACTTCAGCGGTCGCGACAAGAACGGAAACAAGATAAGCAGCCAGTTGCTGAACCTGAAGTGGGTCGAGAAGCAGGCGGCGGCCAACAAGCCGTGGAGTACGATCATCACCCGTAACATCCCGCCGATCCAGGACCTCCAGCAGAAGCTGACCGACCTTCAATCGCGCGTGGTGGTCCCGCTGGACCAGCTCAAGGACATCAACAAGCGCATGAACGAGGGTGAATCCTCGTCGCGCGGCGCCAAGAAGGAGATGATAGAGGCCAATTTGCGCCTGGTGATCTCTATCGCCAAGAAGTACACCAATCGCGGCCTGCAGTTCCTGGACCTGATCCAAGAGGGAAACATTGGCCTGATGAAGGCGGTCGACAAGTTCGAATACCGCCGCGGCTACAAGTTCTCGACTTACGCCACCTGGTGGATCCGCCAGGCGATCACGCGCTCCATTGCCGACCAGGCGCGTACGATCCGCATCCCGGTGCACATGATCGAGACCATCAACAAGATGAACCGGATCTCGCGCCAGCACCTGCAGGAATTCGGCTTCGAGCCCGATGCCAGCATCCTGGCGGCCAAGATGGAGATCCCGGAAGACAAGATCCGCAAGATCATGAAAATCGCCAAGGAGCCGATTTCGATGGAAACACCGATTGGCGACGACGACGACTCGCACCTGGGTGACTTCATTGAAGATAGCGCCAACACCGCACCCATGGAAGCTGCAATGCAGGCC
>JAJAZK010000440.1 GCA_026785765.1 Rhodoferax sp.
ACCTCAATGTGGTACTGACAACCTAACATGTTAGTTATACTATCACAGCCGCCAACCGGGGCTCTACGGGGGTTTCCCGTAGAGCCCGCGCGATCCGACGGCGTAACAAACCCGATGCTGAAAGAACACCTCCGTGCATGAAACGGCCTTCATCGCCGGCAAAGCCGTGCCGCCCAGCCAGCTTGGGCGCCTGAACGAGATCAGCGACTGGCGCTCGCAACCCGACGCGTTGCCGCAATGCCTGGCGCGCGATGGTTATGTGCTGCTGCGCAATGCGCTGGGGCGAGACCAGGTGATGGCCGCGCGCCTCGACGTTCTGGAACGGCTCGCCGCCGTCGGCGAGATCGCCGAGCCGCTCGCTGCCGCAGTGGCGAGCGGCAACAGCCGGCGCGCGGAACTGCATCCCGACCTCAACGCCTTCTGGCGCGGGGTCTGCGAAGCACCGCGTCTGCGCGCCGTGACCCATGCGGGCGCGCTGGCCGACATTTCGGCGGCACTGCTGGGCGGCACCACCAAGCCGTTCGATTTCCTGTGGCTGCGGACCATGCTCGAAGGCCGCGCCAGCCCGCTGCATTTTGACCACGTGTACATGAACCGGGGCTCCAGGCATCTACTCACGGCGTGGGTGCCGCTGGGCGATGTGCCCACGGTGGCGGGGCCGCTGGTAGTGGTTGAAGGTTCCAATCGTTTCGAAGACCTGCAAGCGCGTTACCGTGGGGTGGATGTGGACCGCGACGGCCTGCCGGGGTCTTTTCCGGAAGATGCAGTTGCGTTCGCGGCCAGCCGCAATGCGCGCCTGCTGACAGCCGACTTCAACGCTGGCGACGTGATCCTGTTCGACATGTTCACGCTGCACGGCTCTTGCGACAACCGCATGGGCGGGGGGCGCGTGCGCCTGTCGTGTGACGTACGCTGGCAATTGGCCGCGGAACCCGGCGACGACCGCTGGTTCGGCGCTCCTCCCACTGGCCATGGCGGCCATAGCTACGGTGGCCTGAACGGCGCGCGCCCGCTCGGCGAGGCTTACATCGCGCGCTGAAACTTCGCGGCCGGGCGAGCCGCCAGTGTGGCCAACGCCCATTTCTCGCGCAGCCAGCGCGCGCCAGCTTCACGCGTTTTTTGAACCGCGCATAAACTGACATGTTAGAGCTGGTATCGGCCTCGCCCATGGGTGAAGAGGTGAAGAGAGGAAAGCCTTGATTTTTCCACCGTTGCGGGACGGACGGCCCCTGGGTCTTGGCGGTGCGCCGCTGGGTAACCTGTTTGTGGCGCTGGCGGATGACGACGTGCAGGCGCTCCTGTGTACGGCGCTGGCTGGCGGTTGCCGTAGCTTTGACACGGCGCCCCACTATGGCAACGGCCTGAGTGAGCACCGCTTTGGCCGCGCCCTGCGCGAAGTGGCGCGAGATAGCTTTGTGCTTTCCAGCAAAGTCGGGCGCCTGCTGCTGCCGCACGCGGACGCCGCACGCGACCAGTACGGTTACGTGGAGGTGTTGCCCTTTGTGCAGGCCTGGGACTATTCGGCCGCCGGGGTCCGGCGCAGTGTCGAGGACAGCCTGCAGCGGCTGGGTCTGGCACGGCTCGATGTCGCCTACGTGCACGACTGTGATGCTGCTGTGCACGGTGGCCGCTACCCGCAGGTGCTGCGGCAGGTGGTGGACGAGGCACTGCCCGAGCTGCGGCGCATGCAGCACGAAGGCCTGGTGCGGCAGATAGGGCTGGGCGTAAACGATGTGCAGGTGTGCCTGGATGTATTGCGCCAGGCGGACCTGGACTGCCTCATGCTGGCTGGACGCTACACCTTGATCGACCACACCGCGCTGCCCGAGCTGCTGCCGCTGTGCGTGCAGCGTGGTGTGCGTATTGCATTGGGCGGTGTCTTCAACTCGGGCATCCTGGCCACCGGCGTCGGCCCGGGCAAGGTGCCGCGCTTCAATTACGCCCAGGCGCCGCCGCTGTGGGTGGACCGTGTGGCCGCCATTGAGGCCGTGTGTGCGCAGTTCCAGGTGCCGCTGCGCGCCGCTGCGCTGCAGTTTCCGCTGGCCCACCCGGCGGTCGAGATCGTGATGCTGGGGGCACAGGACGTAGCGCAGTGGCACGACGGGGCGGAAATGCTGGCGTATCCGATAAATCCTGTTTTATGGCAAGCCCTGCGTGCAGGTGGTTTGATCGGCCAGTTGGCGCCAACCCCCGACGCGCCATGATCGACGCCCACTTCCATATCTGGCGACTGGCGCGTGCCGACTACGGCTGGCTCACACCGGCGGCTGGATCGATCTACCGCGACGTGGGGCTGGACGACTGGCGCCGGGTCAGCGCCCCGTGTGGCGTCACGGCAGGTATTCTGGTGCAGGCCGCCCCAACCGAAAGCGAGACCCGCTTCCTGTTGCGGCAGGCACACAGTGCGCCCGATGTGCTGGGGGTTGTCGGATGGACAGATATGCTGGCGGCCGACGCGCCGGAGCGCATCCAGGCGCTGGCGCTCGACCCCAAGCTCAGGGGCTTGCGCCCCATGCTCCAGGATATCGCCGACCCCGACTGGATTTTGCAGGGCGCGTTGCACGACCCGCTGCAAGCCATGCGCGCATGCGGCCTGGCGCTGGATGCGCTGGTGAAACCGGTGCACCTGCCGCGTATCCTGGCCCTGGCACGGCGGCATCCGGATCTGCACATCGTGATCGACCACGCGGCCAAGCCCGCCATTGCCCATGGCCAATGGCGGGACTGGGCCGATGGCTTGCAGGCGCTGGCGGCCTGCCCGCTGGTGTTCTGCAAACTCTCCGGCCTGTGGACCGAAGCGGCACCGGGCAGCGACGCCGCCCTGCTGGAGCCCTATGTGCGCCAGGTGTTGCAAAGTTTCGGCCCGGGCAAAACCTTATGGGGCAGTGACTGGCCGGTACTGGAACTGGCCGGGGCCTACGCCGCCTGGCACACGCTGGTCCGGGAACTGGTGGCGCCGGAAGACCATGGCGCGGTATTTGACCGGGTTGCGCGGCAGGCCTACCGCCTGGTGTGAATCCCGACCCGGTCGGCGCCGACGTTCTACGACTGCCTGGTGGAGGTCGAGGCGGGCGGAAGCGATGGTTTACCGCCGACGGCATCCTCTTCCCGCAAGCGGAACGGGCTCTCGCTGTCAGGCACGATGTCACGCTTGTCGGTCGATAGAATCGAACAGCGCCGTCTTTCACCTGCACGCCTCACAAAAGATCCACCGCCATGCATGATCTGGCTGGAAAAGTAGTGCTTATCACGGGCGCCAGTTCGGGTATCGGCGCGGCTGCAGCCGTCCGTTTCGGCGCCTACCGTGCGCGGGTTGCGGTGCATTACCACCAGCGCCAAGCC
>JAJAZK010000441.1 GCA_026785765.1 Rhodoferax sp.
GGGTGGCGCCCGGGTAAAGAAAAGTAAATGCCGCGTGCCGGCGGCGCAGTGTCACGCGCGGGGGGGCGCGCGGGGCGCGCCCGGCGGCGCGGGCGGGCACGACCCGGGCTGCCAGCCAGATCAGCAGCAGTACTGGCAGCCCCAGCAGGGCGGTCGCCACGAAGAAGTGGCCGTAGCCGAAGTGGTCCACGTACTGCCCGGAGAATCCGGCCAGGAATTTGGGCAACAGCAGCATCAGCGAACTGAACAACGCGTACTGGGTCGCCGAGTACTGCACATTCGTCAGGCTGGAGAGGTAGGCGATGAAGGCCGCCGACGCAATGCCGCTGCTGAGGTTGTCGGCCGACACCACCATCACCAACGCTGGCACGTCGTGCCCATGTCCGGCCAGCCAGGCGAACAGCAGGTTGGTGGATGCGCTCAGGATGGCGCCCAGCATCAGCACCCGCAGCACGCCAAAACGCATTGAAAGGACGCCGCCGACGAATGCTCCGACGAGGGTCATGATGACACCGTAAACCTTGGTCACTGCGGCCACCTCGTCCTTGCTGTAGCCCATGTCCACATAGAACGGATTGGCCATGATGCCCATCACCACGTCACTGATCCGGTACAGGGCGATCAACCCCAGCAGCAGCGCCGCGTGCCACTTGTAACGGCCGATGAAATCGGCAAACGGAGCCACCAGCGCACCCTGCAACCACTCTGCAACGTTGCGCGCTGGAGCCAGCACGCGCCGCGCCGGCTCTGGCGACAGCAGCACCGTTGCCACGCCAAGCAGCATCGAAGTGGCCATCACCAGGTAGGCGGTTTGCCAGGCGCCGCTCTGGTAACGCGCCGCGTCGGGAACTTCGGCGCGCGCCGCAATCCATAACACGCCGGCGCCAGCCCAGATCATCGCCAGCCGGTAGCCGGTCTGGTAGGTTGCAGCCAGGGCAGCCTGGCGGTCAACTGACGCCGATTCGATTCGGTACGCATCGAGTGCGATGTCCTGGGTGGCCGATCCAAAGGCAACCGCCAGTGCCCCCCAGACGATCGGCGACAAGGCCAGCTTGGGGTCGCTGTAGGCCATCGACACCAGTGCGGCGATGATGACGGCTTGCGACAGCAGCAACCAGCTGCGGCGCCGCCCCAACCAGCCCGTCAACAGGGGAATCGGCATGCGGTCTACCAGGGGTGACCAGACCCATTTAAAGCCATAGGCCAGCCCGACCCAGCTCAGATGGCCAATGGTCGTGCGATTGATGCCGGCCTCGCGCAACCAGAAGCTCAGTGTGCCAAATACCAGCAACAACGGCAAGCCGGCGGAAAATCCCAGCAGCAACATGCGCAGGCTGGCCGGCTCCAGATAGACGCGCAGCGCCGCGCCCCAGCGCACGCGGTTTTGCCCAGTGGTGGCGGAAATCTCGGTCATGTGCGATGGATCAATGTGCGATGGATCAATGTGCGATGGATCAGTTATGGCTCTATCGGTTGTGGCTATTATTGATGCATGTGCAAATTGTGCGACCTCAAAACCGGCCCCTGGTCTTCGCGGCGCGCCTTTTTGCGCGTCGCGGGCGCGTCGGCGACGGCGGCCACGGTGCTGCCGGCACAGGCGCAAGTGGAAGTGGGCAAGTCGTCCCAGTTTCGCAAACTCGTCTCGGCGGAGCAGATCGAGGCGGCAGCGCTGCAACAGTATCCGCAGATGATGGAGCAGGCACGTGCGCAAAGGGCATTGGCGCCGGACAACCATCCGCAGTTGCTGCGCTTGCGCGGCATTGCGCAGCGCATCATCCCGCATACGCCGCAGTGGAACAGCCGTGCAAAGCAGTGGCGCTGGGAGGTCAACCTGATTGCCAGCAAGCAGATCAATGCGTTTTGCATGCCGGGCGGCAAGATAGCCTTCTACACCGGCATCCTCGATCAGTTGCAGTTAAGCGACGACGAGGCGGCGATGGTGATGGGACACGAGATGGCCCATGCCTTGCGCGAACATGCGCGCGAGCGTCTGGGCAAAACCCAGGCGACCAACCTCGGCTTGTCACTGGGTGCCCAGCTGCTGGGCCTGGGTGACTTGGGCAATGTCGCGGCGAGACTGGGCACCCAGTTGTTGTCGCTCAAGTTCAGCCGGGAGGATGAGAGCGAGGCCGATCTGGTCGGGCTCGAACTCGCCGCCCGCTCCGCCTACCAGCCCCAGGCCGGAGCCACCCTGTGGCGCAAGATGGCGGCGGCCAGTGGCGGCGCCAACAGCGCCAATTTTCTGTCCACCCACCCCTCCGGTCCGGACCGGGTGCGGGTGCTGGAATCCAACGCGCCCAAGGTCCAGGGCTTGTACGAGCAGGCGCGCAAGGCGGGTTAACGGGCGCGCGCCGCAGGCAGCACCTTGGCGCTGCGTGCATTCGTCACAGCGACGATTCCTACTCCACGGTGATCAGCGCGTGGTCTGAAAACTTCTGCTACTGGTAAATTACCCCGCGCCGTGCCAGCGCAGCCATGGCCAGTGTGGTCAAGAGATAGGCCATTTGAATCGTAGGCCCGGTCTTGGCAGGAAGCAGTTGGACAGACCTGTGTCAACTGCATCTGCATCAGGTTCCTGAGCTACGCCGTCGAGACCCCCAGCCAGGCCGCCAGCCAGGCCCGGGGCCTTCGACCCGGCCTCTTCCATCAGCCAATGGCGTAAATGTACCGACGCCAGCCGTAGCTTGCCGCGCCGTGAGGCCGCGATGTAAGTCGGCTGTTCCCTGGTCACACTGCGTTGCGGGCCGGGCGGCGCCAGTCGCAGGGAAGATCTCGTGATCACGCCGGACTACATGGTCCACGGCGTGCGCCTGCGGGCCAGCGAGAGCGCCACCGAATGACTGGGGCCTGGCACCGAGGCAAAAATCCCTCAGAGCCTGCTGCGGGAGGCCGACCAGCAGCGGCTCACCAGCCTGGACCGGGCGCTGATTCGGCAAGCCGGTGTCGATGGCATTGACCTAGCGGGGAAGTCACAAGGTCGGCAGCGTCAAAACGCACTGTGGCCGCGGCTGCAGCAGCTCGAAGGCATGTGCCTGGCCGAGACGGAGAATGCGAACCGCTGGAAGCTCCAGCCTGGGATGGCAGCCACACACGACGCGATCGGACAGCGCGCGGCTGCAACAGGCCTTCGATGCAAATCGGTGCGCAACAAGCTTGAGACCGTGATCCGGCCCATGTTCTACCAGGACCAGGACCAGGAC
>JAJAZK010000442.1 GCA_026785765.1 Rhodoferax sp.
CCTGTTCCGAGTGTGCACCAATCCGGCAGCAACGCGGGTGCTGCCCACGCCTGTGCTATGACGATCCGGTCGACCTCATTGAGCTCAACGGGACCACGTGCGAGTGTCCGGCGGCAAAACTGTGAAACTGTGAAACTGTGAAAATGAGATGAGACTGGTAGCATGCCGCTTTCAAGACACAGGAGCGCTTGCCATGCCCAACATCACGCTGTCCGTTGACGAAGAAACCTACCGTGCCGCCCGCATCTATGCGGCGCAGCAGAACGCCACCGTCAGCGGTGTCGTGCGTCAATTTTTGCGCTCGCTGGCGACCGCGCAAACACCCACAGTGCGCAGCCGCAACCTGTTTGCCGCACTGGACCAGGCGGGCACGTTCAGCGCCAGCGACCGCCTGAGCCGTGACGAAGTCCATGCGCGCTGACTGCGTGCTTGACACCAACGTCCTGCTGTAGGCCATTTCGGATGCGCCCGGCGAGGCGCCCAAGCGCGACGCCGCACGCAAGCTGATGGCACAGGACAATTGGGGCCTGTCGGTACAGGTGCTGCAGGAGTTTTATGTCAACGCCACACGCGCCAAAAAGCCCATGGCCAAGGCGGCCATGACGCTTGCGCAAGCTGGCAACGCCGTGCAGCAATTCATGGCCTATCCCGTGGTGCCCAACACGTCAGCCCTGCTACTGCAGGCGATTGCGTTGCAGCAGACCCACCAAACCTCTTTTTGGGATGCCATCGTGATCGCCGCCGCACACGAACTTGGCGCGGTCACCGTGTATTCCGAAGACCTGAACCCCGGTCAGCGCTACGGCAATATCACCGTGGTTAACCCTTTCAGTCTTGATTCTTGGCGCCTTGCTGGGGGTTTTTGGCCGCCAGGGTTGGCGTTGCCGTCAAGGGGCAGCCAAGGGGTGGAGCAATGGCGCGTCAAGCTGCGGGTGCGGCAGACGCGATCCCCATGTCCTGGAGTGTCAACGCGATGGCGTGCACCGCCTGCTCCATCTCATCCGGTCCGATGGCGCCAATACACCCAACCCGAAAGGTTTCCGCCGTGGTGAGTTTGCCCGGATACAGGATGAAGCCGCGCGCGCGCGCGGCCGCGTAGAAGGTCTTGAAGTCGTACTTCGGATCGCCCGGCGCATGGAAGGTCACGATGATGGGCGCCTGTACCGACGGGTCCAGGAACGGCCGAAACCCCAAAACAGACATGCCGCGCGCCAGCGTTTCATAGTTGCGGGTGTAACGCGCCAGCCGCGCCGGTTGGCCACCCTCGGCTTCGAACTGCGCGATGGCCTCGTGCAGAGCCACCACCACATGGGTAGGCGGAGTGAAGCGCCATTGGGTGGTCTTCTCCATATAGATGTACTGGTCGTACAGGTCCATTGCCAGCGACTGGCTTTGGCCGGCGCAAGCCTCCAGAATCGCCTTGCGGATGAACACAAAACCCATGCCCGGCACACCTTCCAGGCATTTGCCGCTGGCCGCCACCAGCGCGTCAAAACGCGTGGTGCGCGCGTCGATCGGCAACGCGCCAAACGAGCTCATGGCGTCCACGATCAGACCCTTGCGATGGCGCTCGCAGACATCGGCAATCGCCTGCAGCGGGTTGAGCACGCCAGCCCCGGTCTCGCAATGGATCAGGATCACATGCGTGACGGTCGACTCCGTCCTGAGTTTGTCGTCGAGCGCCTGGGCTGAAACCGGTTGCGCCTCATCGAACGGCATCAAGGTACAGCGTCGACCCATCAATGTGGTCAGGCGCGCGGCTCGTTTGCAATATGCGCCGTTGTCGAGCACCAGCACGTGCCCGGAGTGCGGCACCACTGTGGCAACTGCCGCCTCTACGCTGAAGGTGCCGCTGCCCTGCAACGGCACCACCACATGTGATTCAGCAGCGTGGATGATTTTCAGCAAACTCTTGCGCACACTGGCCGTCACCGCGTTGAAGTCCGCGTCCCAGGAGCCCCAGTCCTTGAGCATGGCCAGCTTCGTACGCAAGGTGGTGGTCAGCGGTCCGGGGGTAAGCAGGATCTTGTCGCGGTCCATGGGAATTCTTTCACGCGTGTAAACGGGGATCGGTTGCCTGATTGGACTTTGGCGGATTCACTTTGTCAATTGTTTTTTGCAGATTGTTGACAATTTCTCGAAATCTGATCCAATGCGCCCATGAACTGTCAAGTCGCTCGCAAAGCGAATAGCACCGCAACGCACGGCGTGGAGGTTAGCTTATGAGCGTGGCATTGCACCCGACCATCGCCCTGTTGCAAAACAACTCGCTGACCATGGTGGTGCAGCAAGAGATCGAACGTGCCATCCTGGCCGGGGAACATGCGCCGGGCGCCAAACTCAACGAGGCAGCGTTGGCGCTGCAGCTCGGCGTGTCGCGCGGGCCGGTACGCGAGGCTTTTCGCATACTCGACGAAGCCGGCTTGGTGCGCACCGAAAAAAACCGCGGTGTATTCGTGCGCGACATTCCACCGGATGAGGCCGCCGAGATCTACGAACTGCGCGCCGCCATGGAGGAGCTGGTCGGCCGACAGCTGGCGCGACACATGACCGGCGCGCAGCGCTCCGAGGCCGAAGCGTTGGTGCAGGCCATGGATGTGGCGGTGCAGGCGCAAGACCAGCACACCTATCACCAACTCAACCTGCGCTTTCACGAGCGGCTGGTCGAGATGGCAGGCAACCGAAAGCTGGCCGCCATTTACCGCAAGCTGGTCAAGGAGATCGCGCTGATCCGGCGCCGCCAGCTGGCCAGCGTCGGCGTGCTGCCAGTATCCGCCAGCGAACACCGCGACATCCTGCACGCTATTGCCTCTGGCAATCCAGAGCACGCTGGCCGGGTCATGTTTGACCACGCACTCGACGGCAAGGAGCGCAACCGGCCACTGCTGGCGCAAGGAACTGCCGCCGACGCTTGAACCACACCTATCGCAAGGAAAACACCATGCTCACCGTCAACGCACGCACCTACAAGCTGCCCACCCAACCCACCGTCGTCGTCTGCGTAGACGGTTGCGAGCCCGACTACCTCGGTCAAGCCGTCGGCACCGGGCATATGCCCTGGATGAAGCAGACACTCGCCAGAGGCACTGGCCTCGTCGCCGAATGTGTGGTTCCCAGTTTCACCAACCCGAACAACCTGTCCATCGTCACCGGCGTACCGCCGAGCGTGCACGGCATCTGCGGCAACTACCTGTTCGATACCGCGACTGGCACCGAGGTCATGATGAACGACGCCAAATGGCTGCGCGCACCCACGGTGCTGGCCGCACTGGCCGAAGCCGGCAAGTCGGTGGCCGTGGTGACCGCAAAGGACAAGCTGCGCAGCCTGCTCGGGCACAAGATGAAAGGCATCTGCTTTTCTTCAGAGAAATCGGATCAGGTCACCCTCGCAGTGAACGGCATCGATGACGTGCTGGACCTGGTCGGACTGCCGCTGCCCAGCGTCTACAGCGCGGACCTGTCGGAGTTTGTCTTTGCCGCTGGCGTGCGCCTGATGCGGACCCGTCGCCCCGACGTGATGTACCTCTCCACCACGGATTACATCCAGCACAAACATGCGCCGGGTACGGACGGTGCGAATGCCTTCTACTCGATGATGGACGGTTACCTCGGCCAGCTCGACGCCATGGGCTGCGTGATTGCGCTCACCGCGGACCACGGCATGAACGCCAAAGTGGGTATGGACGGCAAACCCGACGTGGTCTACCTGCAGGACTGGTTCGATGCCTGGATGGGTGCGGCCAAGGCGCGTGTCATTTTGCCAATCACCGATCCTTACGTGGTGCACCACGGCGCGCTCGGTTCCTTTGCCACCGTGTACCTGCCTGAAGGCTCGGACATACAGGGCGCGTGCGACCGGCTTGCGCGCGTCCGGGGCATGCAGGTGGTGTTACCACGCGCGCAGGCCGCCGAGCGCTTCGAATTGCCGGCCGACCGGATTGGCGACATGGTGGTGGTGTCGGAACGATTCACTGTGCTGGGCACCAGCGCCGCGCGGCATGACCTGTCGGCACTCGAAGTGCCGCTGCGCTCGCATGGCGGTATCAGCGAACAACGGGTGCCGCTGATCGTGAATCGGCCAACGCCAGCACTGGACCGACAGCGCCGTTTTCGCAATTTCGACGCATTCGACCTCGCGCTGAACTACGCCCAATAGACACCGGACAAGGCACTCCCATGATCGAACAATTCATCCTCGACAACCAGCTCAACGCGATGCGCCTGGGCGGCCGCAAGGTCGGGGCTGACCGCTCGCCAGACCGCTGCATTGCGGTATTCAACCCCTACAGCGGCAAGCAGATCGGCTCGGTGCCCAAGGCGTCGCTGGAAGAGGTACGCGACACCTTCGCGCAGGCCGCTGCGTACAAACCGACCTTGACCCGTTTCGAGCGCGCCGCCATCCTGAACCGCGCGGCCGCCATCGCAGCACGTCGGCTCGACGAGGTCGCTGCACTGATATCGGCCGAGGCTGGTCTGTGTTTGAAGGACGCCATCTACGAAGCAGGACGGGTTAGCGACGTGTTGCTATTTGGCGCCAACGAAGTGCTCAAGGACGACGGGCAGATCTTCAGCTGTGACCTGACGCACCACGGCAAGAAGCGCCGCGTCTACACGCAGCGTTCGCCGCTGCTGGGCGTGATCTGCGCCATCACACCGTTCAACCATCCGATGAACCAGGTCGCACACAAGGTGGTGCCGAGTATTGCCACGAATAACCGGATGGTGCTCAAACCCTCGGAGAAGGTGCCGTTTTCCGCCATCCTGTTTGCCGATATCCTGTTCGAGGCCGGGCTGCCGCCGGAGATGCTCAGCGTGATCACCGGCGACCCGAAGGAAATTGCCGACGAGCTGATCACCAACGCGCATGTCGACCTGATCACCTTTACCGGCGGCGTGGCGATCGGCAAGGCCATCGCCAACAAGGCCGGTTACCGGCGCATCGTGCTGGAACTTGGCGGTAACGACCCGATCATCGTGATGGAAGACGCCGACATCGACGAGGCCTCCACACTCGCGGTAGCGGGTTCGTACAAGAATTCCGGCCAGCGTTGCACCGCCGTCAAACGCTTGCTGGTCCACAGCGCCGTGGCGGAGCAGTTTGTCGAACAGGTGGTCGCAAAAACCCGGGCCTGGAGTTTTGGTGACCCGAGCGACAAGTCGCTCGACATGGGCACAGTGATCGACGAGCCAGCCGCCATGTTCTTCGAGTCGCGCGTCAACGACGCGCTGAAGCAGGGCGCCCGGCTGCTGGTGGGCAACCAGCGCCATGGCGCGCTCTACTCGCCCACGGTCGTTGACCATGTCCGCCCGGAGATGCTGCTGGTCAAGGAGGAGACCTTCGGGCCGGTTTCTCCCATCATCCGCTTCAAGGACATCGACGAGGCGATCCGCATTTCCAATGGCACGGCCTATGGCTTGTCCAGTGCGGTCTGTACCAACCGGCTCGACTACATCACACGCTTCGTAAGCGAGCTGGAGGTCGGCTCGGTCAATGTGCGCGAGGTTCCAGGTTACCGGCTGGAGCTGACACCGTTCGGCGGCATCAAGGACTCGGGTCTGGGCTACAAGGAAGGCGTGCAGGAAGCTATCAAAAGCTTCACCAACACCAAGACCTATTCACTGCCCTGGGTCTGACTCCGTGGCCACTTTTCCCGACTGGCCCAATCGAGTGTCCAAAGCGGTTAGAACTGAGCCGGGCCTGGCCAGAACCCGTCGAAGGGCCGAAGCCGACATGGCTTTCGCATGGAGTTGACCTGGCCGGTCGTGGCGGCGGTGTTGGGCGGCGCAGTGCTGCACGCTGCCTGGAACGCGCTGGTCAAATCCAGCAGCTACAAATCGCTCGATACCGCGCTGATTCACCTCCTGGGCTCGGTGATCGCGATTCCACTGGTGGCACTGGTCGGCTGGCCTGCTCCCGCTGCGTGGCCGTTTCTCGCCGCCTCGCTGGTGATCCATGTCGCCTACTACACGGCGCTGGTAGGCGCCTACGAACACGGCGACCTCGGGCTGACCTATCCCTTGATGCGGGGCCTGGCGCCGTTGCTGGTCGCGCTCTCGGCGACCTTCACCCTGGGTGAGCACCTGTCGCCCCTGGCTTGGGCGGGCGTGTTGGGCATCAGCGCCGGTGTGCTGGCGCTTGGCCTGAGCCAGCCTGCCTTCAACGCCCCCAAGGCGGTGCGCTTTGCGCTCGTCAACGCGGTGATCATCGCCATCTACACGGTGGTCGATGCCTTGGGTGTACGTGCCTCCGGCAACGCTCTGCAATACGTGGCGACACTGTTCCTGTTGGACGGCTGGCCGTTTGCCCTGATCGTCTTCTTGCGCCGACGCGGCGCGGTCGGTGCCTACGTTCGGCAACGCTGGCCGCTGGCGCTACTGGGTGCCGTCGCGTCGCTCGGGTCCTATGGCATTGCCCTTTGGGCGATGACGCGCGCCCCGGTGGCGACCATCGCGGCACTGCGCGAAACCTCGGTGCTGTTCGCGGTGCTGCTGGGCGTGTGGTTCCTGAAGGAAGTTTTCACGCTGCGGCGCCTCGTCGGCACCTGTGCCATTGTCGGTGGCGTCATGGCGCTGCGGATGGGCTGAGAGTGTGAGAATAACCCGCAACCCAAAGGAGACCATAGTGGCCCTACCCAGCCAGGCACAGATCATCATTGTGGGCGGCGGCATTGTCGGCTGCTCGACTGCGTACCACCTCGCGCTGCAGGGCAAAACCGACGTGTTGCTGCTTGAACAGGGCAAACTCACCAGCGGGACCACCTGGCATGCAGCCGGGCTGGTCGGGCAGATGCGGCCGAACCGCAGCATGACGACGATGAGCAAATACGGCATTGATCTGTATTCGACGCTCGAGGCGCAAACCGCCCTGGCTACCGGGTGGAAACAGTGTGGCAGCGTGAATGTCGCCAGCAGTGCCGAACGCTGGCAGGTGCTCAAGAAACAGACCGCGCTGGCGCACAGCTTCGGTGTCGAATGCCATCTGATAACGCCGCGTGAGGTGGCCGACCGTTACCCGATCATGCGCACCGACGATCTGCACGGCGGCATCTGGCTGCCGGGTGACGGCAAGGCCAACCCGGCCGACCTGTGCATGTCTCTGGCCAAGGGGGCGCGCAACCGGGGGGTGCGGATCCACGAGGGAATTGAAGTCACCGGCGTAACCATCGAACACGGCCGGGTGATCGGCGTGCGAACCGCGCAGGGCGAGGTGCGTTGCGAGGTGCTGGTGAACTGCGCCGGCCAGTGGGCACGCCAGTTCGGGCAACTGGCTGGCGTCAACGTGCCGCTGTATTCGGCCGAGCATTTCTACATCGTGACCGGCAAGATCGCCGGTGTCCATCCAATGCTGCCGGTGATGCGAGACCCGGACGGGTTCATCTACTACAAGGAAGAGGTGGGCGGACTGTTGATGGGCGGCTTCGAGCCGGTGGCCAAGCCGTGGAAGGTGGACCCGATCCCGGCCGACTTCCAGTTTCAGCTGCTGGGAGAAGACTGGGACCAGTTCGAGCCACTGATGAAAAACGCCATCCATCGCACACCCTGCCTGGAGACGGCCGAAGTCAAGATGCTGCTCAACGGCCCCGAAAGTTTCACGCCCGACGGCAACTTCATCCTGGGCGAGGCGCCAGAGCTGCGCAACTACTTTGTCTGCGCCGGTTTCAATTCCTCGGGCATTGCCAATTCGGGCGGCGCCGGACGGCTGATCGCGGAATGGATCGTTGGTGGTGAGCCGAGCGTGGACCTGTGGGAGGTCGATATTCGCCGCTTCGGCGCGTTTACCGGAAACCGAAAGGCACTGTTCGACCGTACCGCCGAGACACTTGGCCTGCACTACGCCATGCGCTGGCCGCGCCAGGAGCTGGAGACCGCGCGGCCGCTGCGCACATCGCCGCTGTACGTCCTGCTGATGGCCAAGGGCGCGGAGTTCGGTAGCCGCAATGGCTGGGAG